>DASYOM010000113.1:0-26186 GCA_036007765.1 Chitinophagaceae bacterium
AGTTGTTTCTCAAGTTCTTTATCATTAAAAATTTTCAAACTTTCAGCTCCGCTAAAATAAACTACCTCCCCGGCTCGTACATCATTACCGTCGCCTTCGAGCCCGGTAATAGTAATTAATATTTGCGTTTGCCGTGGTGCTTCAGTGCATGCCTTTAAAATTTCAACCGGGTTATTTTTATCCGAAAAATCAAGTGGTGTAAACAATACATCTATAACGCCATTGCATCCTAAACCTACGCCAATCTGGTTAGCATCGTCTTCTGTAGTGTCGTAAGTTATTAATGATGCGACTGATTTTGCAATAGCTAATCTTGCTCTCTTCAAAGCATCGCCTTCCAGGCAGCCTCCACTGATTCCTCCAACCCAGATGCCATCATCCATTACGAGCATCCTTGCACCGGTGCGGCGGTATGATGAGCCTTCTACTCTTACAACAGTTGCCAGGGCTGCGCTGGTTGTTGCTTTATCTATTTTACCATACGCGCTTATTATTGCTTTAATTTCTTTCATTTAAATAAAATCACATTGTGAATGTCCTTCAGTGAGTAATAAGTTTTTGAGTTAAAATAAATACTTTGATAGGGTTACTAGTAATGTATTTCCCAGGATTTTTTCAAATTGTATCTCACACCCCGCACGACAAATTTAAAATTTCGTTCTAATATTATCTGATATTAATCCCCGCAATGAACCTCGCCAGGTAACAAAGTTTTGCGCATGACATATAAGCTATATTTTTATCAATCATAATAAGTGAATATTTTGGTTGATTCAAAATCTTATACAATCATTTTGCTTGCCGCCGGCTCATCTTCACGTTTTGGCTCACCGAAACAAATAGCTCAAAACAATGGGAAGAGCTTAATTCATCATTCTGTTTCAGAAGCAATTAAAGTAAATTCGGATGTGATCGTAGTATTGGGGGCAAACATAGATATTGTAAAAAAAGAAATCGAAAATTTTCCTGTACAAATAGTTTATAATAAAGATTGGGAAGAAGGAATGTCATCATCAATACGATGTGGCATCACAGCTTTATTAAATAGAAATCCATCAGCAGAGGCTGCTATTATTGCTGTAATTGATCAACCATTTTTATCTTCAGCTATAATTGCGGCTTTAATAGAAAAGTATGAAGCAACCAAAAAGCCAGTCGTTGCCTGTGCTTATAAGGACGTAATTGGTATACCTGCTCTTTTTGATAAAAGTTTCTTCCATCCCTTGCTGGAATTAAAAGGGCAATCAGGTGCAAAGAAAATCATTTCACAAAATAAGAATGCCGTAGTTACAATACCTTTTCCCTTAGGATATATTGATATTGATACAAAAGAGGATTATGAAAATTTTAAAAATCTAATTAAAAGTTGATAATGGAACATTGGGAAATTGTTTTTTTCTTTTTATTCATTGCATTTACGTATGCTTCAGTGGGCTTTGGCGGAGGCTCCAGTTATCTTGCTATTCTTGCTATATATGCATTGCCATTTAAAGAGATACGGCTGATTGCACTTCTATGTAATATTATTGTAGTAACAGGTGGCACAATGATTTTTATACGTAATAAGCAGACAGATTGGAATAAAATTATTCCTGTGGCTGTGTTAAGTGTGCCCCTTGCATTTTTAGGCGCAAGAATGAAAATAAGTCAGGATACTTTTTTTATCATTCTTGGCTGCAGCCTTTTAGCAGCAGGCGTTTTGCTATGGATCAAAACAAAACCCGCTGATGTAGAAACGGTAAGTACTCCCGGGAAATATCATTTCATAACAGATGGCCTTCTGGGGGGTGGTATCGGATTTCTATCGGGTATGGTAGGTATAGGCGGAGGTATATTTTTATCGCCTTTATTGAACCTTTTGAAATGGGACACTCCTAAAAAAATCGCTGCTACTGCCAGTGTTTTTATTTTATTAAACTCAATTTCAGGAATTGCCGGCCAGCTCGGTTCACTTCCCGCGGATATTAATTATACAAGAATTGGTTTCCTTTGCCTTGCCGTTTTTATTGGCGGGCAAATTGGCTCAAGAATGGGCGCTGCTAAATTCAACCCGGTAATAATACGTCGTGTTACGGCATTGCTGGTTTTTTTTGCTGGCATTGAAGTATTAAGTAAACATGTACACTTATTTAAATGATTAAATTATTATGATTATAAATGTCGTCATGTTTGGAATTGCCCGGGAAATATTCGGTGAAGGAAAAGTTGAAGTTGAATTCAGTCACACCGGGAAGTCTATAGTAAGCAGTCTCAAATCTTTGCTGGAATTGCGTCAGCCTGGATTAAAAGGACTTGGCTCCTATATGATAGCCGTGAACAATGAATATGCTGCGGATGATCATATTATTAATGAGAAAGATGAAGTAGCAGTTATCCCACCTGTGAGCGGAGGATAAAACTCAGCCTGTTTTGTATGCTGGTAATTTACTCTCTTTCCATGCTTTCAAACCACCGTCAAGCGAATAAAAAATATTTTGTTGAAATATTTCTTTTGCACTTTTCATGGCTTGTGCACTGCGCCTTCCGGTCTCACAATAAAATACAATTGGTTTACTCATATTAATTGCATGCAGCATTTTCCCTATATCTGCAAGTGGTATATGTTCGCCCCCGATGTTAAACTCTGCTCTTTCTTTAGCGCTTCTCACATCAATCAATTCATACAAATTTTTATCGATACTATTTTTAAAATCCGACACAGAAATCCCATTGACAATGTCGGTTTCAGATAGTTCAGTAATAACAGTTTTTGTAATTGTTCCTGTTTTAATTATCCTGCTTTGCAAAGACCTTGCATCAATCATAAATATTTTTCCGGAAAGTAAATCACCGGTGCCGGTAATCCATTTAATTACTTCATTTGCCTGGATACATCCTATGATTCCTGCGATAGTTGGTATCACGCCACCTTCAGCACAAGATGGAATTTGTGAAGCATTTACATTTGGAAATAAATCCCTGTAGTTAGGCGACAAGGTCCCATCTTTATTCAACACATTTAAAACCGATACCTGCCCTTCGTATTGATAAATTGCGGCGTACACTAAAGGTTTGCCTGCTAATACGCAGGCATCATTCAATAAATATTTAGTTTCAAAATTATCAGTTCCATCTGCAACAATATCGTAATCATTAATAATCTGCATTACATTGCCTGATGTGACCTTTTCAGTGAGTGGTAGAATAGCTATGCCCGGATTTTGAAGTTGCAATTTCCCGCATGCGGTCTCTGCTTTTAATAATCCAACTTCTGCAGGGGTATATAATATTTGCCGGTGAAGGTTGCTGGTTGAAATGGTATCAAAGTCTGCTATACCAATTGTGCCGATACCCGAAGCGGCAAGATATAGAGCAGCAGGACAACCTAATCCTCCTGCACCTACAATTAAAACTTTTGCCTGTTGCAATTTAAGCTGGCTTTCTTCTCCGAAGCCAGGTAGTGTTAACTGGCAACTGTATCGTAACCATTCATCCTGCATTGTGCAATTCGTGATTTTGAATAATGATTTGCTCAGCTTTCTTAAAATCCTCCGGGGTATTTACATTCATTAATGCATTTGAATCAGGTGGCTGCAGTATGTGAGCATCCTCACTTTTTATCAAAACTTTCCTGGGACATGTATAGCCGTTAGATAAAAAAGAAAGAAGCACCTCATGGCTTTTCGGCTCCCAAATTGTAATCAATGGCTCGGGCAAGCCATCGTGAGGGCTTTGAAAAGTAGTTGCCATTGCATTCACGTTCCTGTTTGCTAAAAGATGTTTTAAAGTATTGGTATCCAGCAATGGTAAATCGCATGCAATAACAAGCCATGCAGCATCAGGTTGAAATCTGAATGCGGAAAGTATAGCGCCATAAGGACCGATACCGGTGTAGGTATCAACAAGTGTTTTATAATCTTTGTTGGCTTGCGCTTGCTGGCCCTGACGATGAGATATATAAACTTTATTACAGAGTGGCTTCAATAAATCTGCCATGTAGTATTGCTGCTCTTTGCCATGCCAGTGTATGGAACTTTTATTACGACCCATTCGCTTGCTTTTGCCTCCTGCTAATACCAGCCCGTTTATTATGGATTTTTCTGTATTCATTCTGTTAAGTCTATGACGCTTGTATAATTTAATTGCCACGACTTTTAGGTAACTCTTTAGGTAATGTCAACTGCTGTAAAAACTAACGATTAATTTCAATATCAAAGAAGCACTTCTTCAGCTTCTTTCAAAATCTTTTTTGCCTCCTGTCTTTCTAACGAGTTTCGTTTCTTTAATAATTATATCATGACTAAGGGCTTTGCACATATCGTACACCGTTAGTGCCGCTATGGAAGCGCCTACTAATGCCTCCATTTCAACGCCGGTTTTTGACTCAATAGCTGCTGTGCATGTAATTACTACTTCATTTTTTTTATTCACTTGTATGTCAATGCTGCAATTATCCAAACCTAATGGGTGGCAAAGTGGAATTAATTCACCGGTTTTTTTTGCCGCCATGATCCCGGCAATAATAGCTGTTTGAAATACTGTTCCTTTTTTAGTTTGTATATCGCCATTTATTAATTTATTTAAAACTTCTCCAGGCAGTAATACGACGCTTTGTGCTGTTGCGGTACGCTGTGAAATTTTCTTTGCACTTACATCAACCATCACGGGCCTGCGATTACTATCAATGTGCGAAAAATCATTCATGCTCATAATTCCATTTCTTTACATGATATTTTTAAAAGCCCATATCCTGAATATCTCACCTTTTTTGAAATCATTTCTTTCCAAAGGTAATTCCATAAAGGCATCTGTCTGCAGCAAATTCGCAAAATCTCCTGAGCCATTTCCTTCCAGTGGTGTGGCGGTCAATTCTCCTTTTTCATTAATCAACATCTTTACCTGCAAAAAATATTGGAGCGCGGGCTTGAATATAAAATCTTCATTCAATATCGCGTAAGTCTTATTCGTTTCAACCTGCAAAGATTTTTTTAGCCAGGGCAAAAAATAACGTTGAAAACATAAGAAGGTTGAAACAGGATTTCCGGGAAAAGCAAATACAAGTTTCCCCGATTCATGCGCTCCAAACCAAAAAGGTTTTCCTGGTCGCTGCCGCACTTTATGAAATAGTTTTTTTACCTGTAGCTTATCCAATGCCGGAGGTACATAATCAAATTTGCCCATTGAAACACCTCCACTTAAAAGGATTACATCAAACCCATCAATGCATCGTTCGAGTTGCTTCTCAATTACTTCCGGATCATCGGGCAGGTGCAACATTTCTGCATGCAAGACATATTGCTTTAATACAGCCTGCAGTGTATAATTATTAGAGCGCCTTAGCTGGAAAGGAGTAGGGGTTTCATTTATTTCTATCAATTCATCACCGGTAGAAACGATCACAATGCCGGGCAATTTTTTGACGAGCAAATTTGTTTTTCCAACGGTTGCTGCAATCGTAATGACTGTTGGCGTAATAAATTGATTGGCTTCAACCAAAATGTCATGGTGCTTTTTATCTTGTCCTTTGAAATGAATATTTTGATTACTTCTTATAGTTTCAGTTTTAATTTTTGCAATGCCATTATTTATTTCAATCTCTTCATAGGGAATCACAGTGTCAGTGGTAGAGGGCAACACGGCGCCTGTCATTATTTCAATACATTCATCATAATTATTTACTTCAACAGGTTTTTCTCCTGCAGATTGTGTGGCTTTAATTTGAAATGAACGTGCCCCTTTTTTAAATGCTTCATAACTGATAGCAATTCCATCCATTGTAACCCTGTTGAAAGGAGGCAAATCCCTGTCTGCACTTATATCTTCCGCAAGCACTCTTCCCATGGAGTTATTAAATGAAACTGTTTCTGTTCCATAATCCCTGCATTGTTCCAGTATAATTTTTTCTGCTTCTTCAACCGGGATCATGAATTGCTTTTTATATATCCAAAAGTACCTCACCCCAACCCCTCTCCATCCTTCGGCAGGCTCAGGAGAGGGAACTAACTACCTCACTTATTTTCTTTCCATTGATAGGTGTCATCTTCAAAAAATTCTTTACCCCATATCGGCAATTCTTTTTTTATTCTTTCAACAGTTTCTTCGCAGGCATCAATTGCGGCTTTGCGGTGTGCGGACGAAGTGAATACAAAAATGCATATTTCTCCTGCTGCTATTATGCCAAGGCTATGATGCACATGCATGCATGTAAGCGGATATTTCTCAAAAACATTTTCCCGTATGTTGTGCATTTTCTCCAAAGCCATTTGCTCATACGAAGTGTATTCAATGGCAGCCACTTGCTTTCCATCTTTCTCATCAGCACGTACCTGCCCTAAAAAAATACTATGCCCGCCGATGGTTGTTTGTGTTTTGTGCTTTTCAATACTTTCTGCAATAAATGATGCCGGGATTGCTCCCTGATAAAAGATGTTCTTTATTTTATGTTCAGTCATGAATTTTTTATTAAAACCGGAAGAAACTGCACTGTAAAAATATTACTTTAAAAATAATGTAGTAGTTGATTGCATGCATAGATCCCGGAAACTCCTTCACGAAACGGGTGGTAAACAATGTAGATAAAATTGATTATAGTGCAGGGTAACGCATATTATAATAACAGGTGTAAACGATAACTCATCATTATGCTATTTCAGGAATATTATTTTCAATCAATTCTAACATGGCTTTTACTTCAAACGGCTTTTTTAAGAAGCCATTGGCGTTTGTCCTTACACTTATTTGTTCAATTTCCGTATTAGCAGAAAATAGAAATATTGGTATATGGCTGGTAGCCTTATTATTCTTCATCAGTCCTATTGCGTTCTCCCCACCTATTCCAGGGATCCACAAATCCATTAAGATAAGATCGGGTTTTACCTGGCGGATATCTTTAATAATATTATCGCAGAGCATCCTGGTTTCTACGCGATAATTTTGGTTTTCTAAAATTATTTTACAAACACCTAATATATCGGCGTCGTCATCGTAAATTAAAATGCATTTCTTCATTACTTATATGGGTATCGTAAAATAAAAAGTGCTGCCTTTACCAGGTTTGCTTTCCGCCCATATTTTACCTTTGTGGCGCTGAATGATTTCAATGCAGATGGATAACCCGATGCCCAGGCCCTGGAAATGAACAGCTCGTTTCTCTTCGCGATAGTATCGCTCAAATATTTTACCTATATTTTCCTTACGAATACCAATGCCGCTATCTCTTACTGAAACTTTCACTTCACCATTTTCCTGGGCCACGTTTAAAAGCACTTTATCAGCCTTAGGTGAATATTTCACGGCGTTGGTCAATAAATTTATAACTACCTGCTTCAATCTTTCCATATCGCCGGATACGGGTTTATTTGTTTGCCCGCTTTTTATGATACTATGATTGGGTGACGTATACTGTACTTCCTCTATACCGGCAGATATCATTTCATTAAAATTAAAAGTGCTTATGTGCATAGGAAGTTTCCCGCTTTGTATTTTACTCACGTCTAATAATTCTTCAATAAGACTATTCAGCCTGTCAATAGATGCGCCTGCTTTTTGAGCGTACATCAAATCTTTATTTTTTTCTTTTTCCATGCTCATCTCCAGCAAGTGTATATATGCTTTAGCGGTTGTAAGCGGTGTTTTCAATTCGTGGCTGGCAATACCAATAAATTCATCCTTTGCTTCTTCCTTTGTTTTCTGATCATGAATATCTGTTGCAGCGCCCACCCAGGAGGTAATGATACCCTCTTCATTTCGCATAGCTGATGAACGGCTTAAATGCCAGCGATACATATTATCGCTTTTCCTTTTTAATTGTATTTCCATATTAAAATCTTCACCTGTTGCTATTGCATAGCCACACGATTTTTTGTATTCATCAAGCATTTCAGGCTTTATCAGCGGTTCCCACCCTTGTTTTAAAGCTTCAGCCAAAGTAATTCCTGAATAATTAAGAAAAAACCCATTGAAGTAGGTAGGTGACCCATCTGCCAATGAAGTTGAGGCGATCAGCGGCATATTCTCCAGTATTTTTTTGAGGTCTTCTGCATTCTTTTTCTCAATTTTTTCTTTTTCTTTTCTTTTAGTAATATCATCAAAAGCCAGCAATATCCAATGCTCAGAGTTTTCTTGTTGGAATGGCTGTGCATTAAAACAAATGTTAAGCTCTCCCGCTAAAGGAAAAGTAAACGCAACTTCCCACTCAAGAAATTTTTCATTTTCTTTTTGAATTTTTAAAAGCTGGCTATGCAATCCGGGTATATTCCATCCCTTATTCTGGAGGTCGAATAATATTTTTCCAATAGTTTCTTCTTCAGTTAACTGAAATTTTTTATAAAAAGATTTGTTGGCGCTTTTTATTTTGAAATGCTCGGTAAGAACCAACAGAGGCTCATGTATAGTGGTAACGATTGCCTCTGCATAGAACCTGGCCATATTAAGCTGTTCATTTCGGTCAAAGAGCTCCTGGTTCACGGTGATCAGTTCTTCATTGGTACTTTGCAACTCTTCTTTACTCGTTTCCAGCTCTTCGTTAAGGCTTTGTAATTCTTCACTGCCACTCAGCAATTCTTCATTGGCGTTTTGCAATTCTTCATTCACCGCTTCCTGGTCTTCGGTAATGCTTCGCATATCTTCACGGGCCTGCAAAAGATCTTTTGCCAATTGCCCAATGTGCTTATCCTTTTCATCATTTACCCTCCTGCTCCCGGGTTGTTTTTTGTTAATAGCAGCATCCTCAATGGCGTTTGCCACCGTATCGTTAAAAAGAATTAAGAAGTGCAGGTCAATTGTATTGAGCAATGGGATTACCTCAATGGTGATTAATCTTTTTCCATTATCAATCGGGATCCCTTCTTTACGCACTACATCATTAGTTGCTTTTGATTTGTGCAATGCATTGCGAAGCTCAAAAGACAAGCCTTCACGGGCCATCTTTAAAACACTTAAACTTGCCTTACCGGTTGCAGGTTCGAGGAACTCACGTGTAGATCCCCTGAATTGTACAATATCAAGCTGATCATTCACTATTACCCCTGCAGGCGTATATTTTGTGAGGAGAATATCATCTGCATTCTTTTGAAAGTCATCCTTCTTTCTTTCGTTGCTGCGCAGCCCATAATCTTTATCTTTGATCGCCTCTTCCCGTCGTTCGGAAGCAACATTCATAAACCGCCCCGGGAGCGATTTTCTTGTATATAATTTTTCCTTCTTTCCAAGTGGAAGAAACAATTCTGAAGAGCTGCCGGTAGTTTCAGATCTACCCAGCAACAAATATCCTTTGTCCTTGAGCGCATAATGAAAAGTGAGAAAGGCTTTTTTTTGTAAAAAAGGTTCCAAATAAATAAGCACGTTGCGGCAACTGATAAGGTCTATTTTGGCAAACGGGGGATCTTTTAAAAAATTGTGGCAGGCAAACACGCACATATCCCTTATGGTTTTTTTTACCTGGTAATTGCCATCTGTTTTGGTAAAAAATTGTTGAAGCCGTGAGTCCGAAACATCTTCCAATTCTCTCTTATGGTATAGGCCTGCCCTTGCCTTGGCAATTGATTTTTCTGAAATATCAGTTGCAAAGATCTGGATCTTGATTGAGGAAATTTTATCGCTCAGGTATTCATGCAGGCACATGCCCATAGAATAAGCTTCTTCACCGGTGGAGCAACCGGCTATCCAGATGCGCAATGGATTAACTGATGATTTGTTTTTTATAATTTCCGGGAATACGGTCTCGCACAAGTACTCAAAAGTTTTGGGCTCACGAAAAAAAGTCGTAACCGGTATCAGCATATCCTGGAATAACATATCCTGCTCAGGCTTGTTTTGTTTCAGGTGCTCCAGGTAATCGACAAATTTTTCCAGCTTAATTATTACCATGCGGCGAAGAATGCGCCGGCGGATAGTGGTTTGTTTATAATAAGTAAAATCAACGCCCTTGCGAACGCGAAGAAGGGCAAGTATTTTTTTAAAACTTTCCTCTTCCGTTAACTGCTCCGGTGTAGCATGATCGTTAGAAGGAAGTATATTAAAAGTACGGTTCAGCTCCAGCAATTGTTGTGGCATCTTTTCAGGAGGAAGAATAAAATCCACCACCTCTGCATTAATAGCGCTTTGCGGCATGGCATCATAAGCGGCGCTTTCAATATCCTGGGCAAAAGTAATCCCGCCCTGGCCTTTAATATTTTGTAACCCTATTGTACCATCTGCACCGGTGCCAGATAAAACTATTCCTATTGCATGGCTCTGGTGCACTTCTGCCAGCGATGAAAAGAACATATCAATAGGCATATTTTTATGATCTTTTGGAGGCCGGGGGCTTAGTTGCAGAACCCCATCAGTTGCTACAAGCATTTTATTTGAGGGAATAATGTAAACATTATCAGGCTCTACTTTTACATTATCACTTATTTCGTTAACCGGGATATTCGTTTCCCTTTGCAAAATTTCCGGTAAAGAACTGCTATGATCGGGATGTAAATGCTGTACCAATATATAGGCCATTCCTGACTTTTCGGGTATCGCTTTTACCAGTTTTTTAAAAGCCTCCAGCCCCCCTGCTGATGCGCCAACGCCAACCACCGGGAAGAGGTTTTTGGAAAGTATTTTAGGTTTATCGGTATCAGATTTAGGCATGCGTATTTTTCTTTATAGTTAACTTAAACAGGTACGGATATAAGGGGAGAGAGAAACTTCGATTCTAAAAATATCCAAGATAAACATTTTTTTGAACCTAAACCTTACAAAAATTAAAACCAACCTAAATTAAAAAAGAACCTGTGAGGTTTGTGCAGATGGCGTTATTGAAAAACCTTCGACCTGAAGCAGTTACTTCATCTTCATTAATATATTGTATACCATGATAAAAAAATTTCCAGTTGGAAAAAAAGATTATCAGGTGGAGATAAAAATTATCAGGGTGGAAATAAAAATTATCAGGTGGAAAAAAAGATTATCAGTTGGAAAAAAAAATTATCAGTTGGAAAAGAAGATTATCAGTTGGAAATAAAGTTTCCATACGGAACATTAAGTAACCTACCTGAATCAGGGAATATTATAGCAAACTTTTAAGAACATAACTACCTTATTAAATCACTAATTGTTATTTTTCATACTTTACACAAAACAAAATCCCTGCATGAATCATTTGTATTTTGGAGATTGCCTTGATGTGCTTCGTGACCTGAAAGAAAATTTATAAAACATACATTAAACAAAGCCAAGATGTAAAGGAGATAGAATTTTGAGGAGCCGTAAGATACCTCACCAAAAAGCTTAAATTTGGCACCATTACTTATACAAAAGATTTGGAGAAGACAAATAAAAATAAAAAGAAACCAGCATTAGTTTCAGGTTTGACACGACCTAAAAAATTAATCGCTTTCGGGTGGTACGGCGGCAAATTTTCACACCTTGACTGGTTATTGCCATTACTTCCTGACTGTTTACACTACTGCGAACCTTTTGCAGGTTCGGGTGCAGTATTACTTAATCGTGAACCTTCACCTGTTGAGACCTACAACGATATTGACGGAGAAGTCGTAAACTTTTTCAAAGTTCTTAGAGAGAATAAAGAAAAGCTCATTGAACAAATTGCTTTAACACCATTTTCAAGAGAAGAATTTGCGATAGCATGTGAATTAAGTCCAGATCTTTTACCTGTAGAAAGAGCAAGAAGGTTTTACGTAAGAGCAAGACAGGTTAGAACAGGGCTTGCACAAACAGCATCTGTAGGAAGGTGGGCAAATTGTAAAAACACAAGTCGTGCCGGAATGAGTGGAGTTGTTAGCCGTTGGCTTGGTGGAGTTGAACAACTGGATTTTATTGCAGAAAGACTTTTGAGAGTTCAAATTGAAAACAGACCGGCAACAGAAATCATTCAATTGTACGACAGCAAAGAAACATTGTTTTATTGTGACCCACCTTATATACATGAAACAAGGGGAGACACAAGTTCGTATGGTTTTGAAATGAATGATAATCAACATAAGGAACTTGCATCCGTACTAAATACTATAGAAGGAAATGCTGCTGTTTCTAACTACGAATGCGAATTAATGGAAGAACTTTATCCAAGCTCTAAATGGCAAAAAGTTTACAGTCTTGAAAAAACAATTCATTCTACAAAGGATAAAAGGCAGGAAGTTCTTTGGGTTAACTTTGAAATAAAGTCAAAACATAAAAACTATTTGCTATTCAATGAGCAAGCCTAACGAACTTTTAGAGGAATTGTATTCCTCTTCTTTAAAAAGAAAAACCAAATCATTCACATCATCGAAAGATTTAAAGATCAAAATTGAATTCATTTGCAGGTGCAATGCTAATAAAGCTCCAATAAGATTTTTGATGTCTTGTTTGTTAGCCAAACTTGATAAACCTAATGTTGACATCAGAAAACCTTACACGGAAATATCAGGTGATGATGCTTTTTCTGGAAGGTATTATGATGAAGCTTACATTCAAGCAATTGTCCACAAATACAAGTTACCCTGTAATTCAACCACAGCGTATCTAACTCCTGCGTTTAGAAATAACGACAGGTTATTAACTCCTGACCTTGTTTTAGTAGGCAGACCAAGGGAAGCATATACTTATTCTTTGCAAATTCTTGATGCTGTTCATAGTGGCAAGGAGACAGCTAAAAACGTCATTCAAGAAATAATTCGTTTTCTTATAAACATTAAAGAAGAAAACGAAATAAGGATGAAACAACTTTTGGCAGAATTAAAACAGTCTCAAGATGTACTTCCTCTTTCATCAGAAGAAATCGTTACTATTTTATCTCAACATCTAAGTTCAAAAAATGCAAGCCGACTTCCAGTTTTAATCGTTGCTGCTGCATACATGGCGGTTGGAGAAAGAATTGGTGAAGGTTCTATGCCACTTGAAGCTCACAATGCAGCAGACAAACAAACTGGTTCACTTGGAGACATAGAAATCACACTTGTGAATGATGAAAAAATTATTACCAGTTACGAGATGAAAGATAAACGAGTAACTAAAAATGATGTTGATGTTGCGCTTCAAAAATTGAAAGGGGTTAAATCTAAAATTGACAATTACATTTTCATAACAACAGATGTAATTGAACAGGAAGTTATTGACTATGCAAAAAGTCTTTACGAAAAAACAGCAATTGAATTTGCTATTCTTGATTGCATAGGTTTTATCAGGCACTACTTACATTTCTTTCACCGAACAAGAATTACATTTTTGAATATTTATCAGGAGTTGGTTATTGCACAGCCATCAAGCTCTGTATCTCAACCTTTGAAAGAAGTGTTTCTTGCTTTGCGGCGAGCAGCCGAAGCAGACAGATAGCTTGCACACAATCACAAACATGAATTTTTTTGCTTTGAAAGTACCGTTACAAAAGAAATGCTTAAAGAAGCCAAAGCAGCAGGCCATATAAAAATTGGCAATGTAGAATTTGGGCAGGATAAAATACAAATAATGACCATCGAGCAATTAATGAGCAACCACCATCCCAACCTTCCAAATGTAAGCAGCACGTTTAAAAAAGCACAAAGAAAACAAAGTAAAGGAACAAGCTTTGGGTTGTTTGATTGAGGGAATTGAGAATGGATTGTCCTAACGATAACCCTGCCTGCGGTAGGCTGGTATAAAATGTATAACATTAAAGTGGTGATTTTCAATACCAAAAAATGTCCTGATAAAGTATACTATACCATATATAATAACATAAATTAGCGTGTTAGCGGTCATGCTCTGACGATAGAGGAAATATTAATCGATCTACAAACAATGAAGAAACCAGCAAAATAGACTGTATGAATAAATTTAGTAGATTTAGATTGAAAAAAAATCTATAGAAACTCTATCTTAATAAAATAATAAAGGACTATCATAATGATAAAAACTACCAAGGGAAAAATTACCACTAAGCGTAATAAATTACTTAAATGCCCCACCGGCATCAAAGGTTTTGACGAAATTACCGAAGGCGGGCTTCCGAAAAACAGAACCACTTTAGTTTCCGGAAATGCCGGCTCCGGGAAAACCCTTTTTGGGATTGATTTTCTAATCAAAGGTGCCACCGATTATAACGAGCCGGGAATTCTCATGTCGTTTGAAGAGACCGAAGATGAACTTTATAAAAATGTGGCTTCTCTCAATATGGATTTGGCAGCGCTTGTTTCGCGGAAAAAGATTCTGCTCGAACATGTTATTTTAGAGCGCAAAGACATTCAAGAGACCGACTTTAATTTGGAGGGAATATTTGTTCGATTGGAAGAAGCCATTGATTCTATCGGTGCCAAACGTGTTGTTTTAGATTCTCTTGAATCTATCTTTGCAGGCATTACAGATATTGGCATTCTTCGCTTAGAGATGAAAAGACTTTTCCGATGGCTTAAAGAAAAACAGGTCACAGCAATTGTTACAGGCGAGCCGGGACAAAACGGTTCATATACCCGTCATGGTATGGAGGAGTATATCTCCGATTGCATCATTCTTCTGGATAACAGAGTCAGAGACCAAATCGCAACCCGTAGAATTCGTGTCATTAAATATCGGGGGTCACGTCATGGAACAAGCGAATATCCATTTGTTATAGATGATGAAGGCCTTTCAGTAATTCCCATAACCTCAGCAGGGCTTAATCAACCGGGTACAGACAAGAAGGTTTCGTCAGGAATTCCATCGTTAGATAAATTATTCAAGCGTGGTTTAGGTTACACCAGAGGTAGTACCATACTGGCTTCAGGCACAGCAGGCTGCGGAAAAACAAGTTTTGCAGGGGCATTCGCACTGGAAAGTTACAAACGTGGGGAACACTGTCTTTTCTTCTCCTATGAAGAATCAGCAGGGCAGCTCATTCAAAACATGAAATCTATCGGTATTGATTTTGAGCCAGCGATAAAAAAAGGGCTCTTAAAGATTGTGGCTCTTAGACCATCCTTTCTTGGTTTGGAGATGCATTTATTGAATGTTTATAAGCTGGTTGATAGTTTCAAACCAAAGGCTGTGGTGGTAGATCCTCTTACAAGTCTGGTTGGAGAAGGCGACATACGTGAAGTTTCATCAATGATTACCCGCATGATTGATCTCTTTAAATCCAGGGGCATCACTACGTTTTTTACAAGCCTTGTTTCTGCAAACTTTCAAAGTAACACGAGTGGCGAAATCGGTGTTTCATCTTTGATTGACACCTGGATTGTTGTGAGAATGGTAGAAGAAGATGAGGGTAGAAAACGCACCCGTGAAGTTTTCATTGTTAAGTCTCGTGGCACTAACCATGATAGCGATGTCCACAAATTTATTATGAGTGAGGATGGAATTATGTTGATGCCAAATGATGGTAAAGCTAAATTAAGCACCAATAAGAAAAAGGATGTTGATAAAAATGTTGCTGAAGGTAAAAAGAATCAATAATAAGCCATGAAAACAGTACAACCTAAATTCATTGTTGGTATTGGCGGCTCTGCCGGAGCGCTTAACGCATATAAGGCTCTGCTGGATGCACTGCCGCCTGATACAGGGATGGCTTTTGTTATTATTTCTCACATGAACCCCATCGCCCATAGTAATTTAGCTAAAATACTACAGAGGCACACGAAAATGTCAGTAACCGTGGCTTCTGAGGCAATGTCTGTCCGTGCGAATCATGTTTACATAATTCCTCCGGACTCAGATCTTACTATGGAAAACTATAGCTTCAAAGTATTCTCCCCCCGTTCTGTTGGGCACAAGCAAATAGATGTATTTTTTGTTTCTTTAGCAGAAGCAATGGGTGTACGTGCAATCGGCATTGTCCTTTCCGGGTATGATGGAGATGGCACTGAGGGCTGCAAGCACATCAAAGCTAACGGTGGAACAACCTTTGCTCAGGACCTATCTGCCGAAGTTGACTTCATGCCGCTCAGCGCTCAGGCAGCAGGCTGTGCTGATTTCGTCATACCCCTTAACAAAATTCCAGATAAGCTAAAAAGATTGGCAGTTGTGCTTAAAACTTAGAAACGATTTACAAAATCCGAAAGTATTAATTGCGGGTTAAAACAGACCAAATTAAAATTCAATTTTTTGAATGAGCTATCAGAAGAACTAAACTCTTTTGAAAATGAGAAAAATGAGAAGAAAAAAAGCACGAACCGCTAACATTAAGTATCCATTTTACAAACAGGGAGATTAGTGAAATTAATAAAATACAAAGAAAATTAATTGCCACTGAAATTTTTAAACTAAACCTCACAGGTTTTAAAAACCTTTGAGGTTTCATCCTATCTTTTGAGAAGCAAACAATACTTCTTTCATTTTATCAACATGCGTTTGTATGCTGTCTGATTTTACCGCTTCAGGTATTGAATTGCTTAAAAGTTATGAAACAAGGTAAAATAAAATACTTGGAAAATTTAAGTATTAATTTTTTTTAGTAAAAGATTTTTTTAATTTCATGCTTGTTCTTCCATACCCCTTTACATATAAATACTCAACATTATCCAGCTTAAAAAAGTGTGGATAATCTTTTGAACAACAATCAACGAAAACTATTACCGCAGAATTGTATTTATGGCCTTGTGATTTCTTTACCTCATTATGCCATGCCAAAATGAATTATACAACAAGACCTTGACAAAAAAAATGCTTGCCCAACTCATGGCGGCAAGAGCGATTGAGCTTTCCGCAACCGGCCGCAATATCTGTTTGCAGGTTCTTTAAGTGGGCTTTACAGTCGTGGCCTGGTAAAAACAAAGATGGTAATAATTGATGGAAAGGAAACTTTGGGCGTTTTTATAACTTCTTCGGGAATTGATCTATTAAAACACATTCAATGGATAAAGAATTGAATAGGCTGGAAGAAGTCTCAACCAGGATTTTACAGCCTGGCGATTTATTAAAACTATCATTGGGCAGGATAATGATTGTAGATAATTCTGCTGATCTGCTCGAGACCAAGGAATATATTCTTAACCGCAATCGGTATACGGTTAAGACATTAACCAATGGATATGATATTAAAAAAGAGATTATAGAATTTCAACCTCAATTGCTCCTACTCGACATATTTTTAGCTGATGAAGATGGAAGAAATATTTGCGAAGAACTTAAAAAAGATGAAACGACTAAACACGTGAGCATACTGGTATTTTCTTCCTCTCATGAACCCTTGAAAAATTTTGAAAGCTACTACGCAGATGGATTTATTGATAAACCTTTTGACCTGAAGAAATTACTGAAAAAAATAACATCACTATTAGATCCCGTAAAAGAACCAAGACTGGATTAGAAATAACCAATCAATGGAGAGGCCTTTTAAAGATGGAACTGTAATGCTACTCTTAAATAAAAAATGTATTTTAATTTATGAAGGGGCCTGCGCCTTTTTTACTCCCATTGTTTTTTTTAAAATGTGATGGCGTCATCCCGGTGATTTTTTTAAACTGGTTTGAAAGATGTGACAAGCTTTTGTATTTCAAAAGGGAAGCGATTTGTTTTAAATTCAGTTCTTCATTCAGCATCATAGATTTTATTCGTTCTACCCTTTGCGTTATGATGTATTGTTTAATGGTAATGCCCTGCTCAATTGAAAATATATTTGCAAGGTATGTATAGTGGTAGCCCAGTTCTTTACTCAGGTAAAAAGAAAACTTAATATTGGAGATATCTTCGTTAGAAGAAATCATATTGGATATTATAGATTTTACTTCATCTGCGAGGTTACTTTTTTTATCCTGGTGCATCACGCATCCTACCTTTCTCAATTCATTTTTAAGAATAGATTCTTTATCAATGGAAATTTTTTCTGAAAGTTCTACAAGGCCTGGCCCTACCCATTTATAAGATATTCCTAAGTTATCGAGGTGTTTTATTACAACGATCCTGCAATCGTTACTAATGATATTTTTTATTAAATATCTCATAATTTTTCAAATGGTTGCCGCTTAGGTACGAGCAACATTTAAGAGAGGATTTTTATAAAATGAAATTTCCTGTTAAAGAAAAATGGGGAAAACGTAGAAAATAGCGGGGAAGAAAAATCTACGTTTAAATTTTTTTGGAGGGATAGAAAGGCTAAAATAATTGTTTTTGTTTAGACGAACAGTCATTAAGCTAAAAAGAGTTGCATTATTTACAGGTTTCTAACCTTGAGCTGGCATGGGCATGTTAATTGTTTCCTAAAAATTGACCTATTAATAAACACATGTCAATCTATTTTAAACATTAAAAAACTGATTATGCTAAACAAAACACATCAAAGCGGCCTGACAGATGAAGTGGCAACCGTACCATTTTCCCGCAGAAAATTCCTGGGATATGTGGGTGCAACATCGGCTTTAATAGCCACCGCCGGCGCATCCTGCAAAAAAGCCAAAGATATTGTAAATGGAATTGTTCTGGGATCAGGGGACATAGGGATTTTAAATTATGCATACACCCTGGAGCAACTGGAAGCGGCATTCTATATAATGGTAGTGGCCAATCCTTATTCAAAAATCACCGGCCAGGAAAAAACCTATTTAACCGATGTAAGAAATCATGAAGTAGCTCACCGCGAATTTTTCAAGGCAGTGCTTGGCGGCAATGCAATTCCCCAACTGGAATTTAATTTTTCTTCTGTTGATTTTCACAGCAGGGAAAGTGTATTAAAAACGGCCAAAACATTTGAAGACCTTGGTGTATCGGCATATAACGGCGCAGGCCCCTATATCTCTAATCCTGCTTATTTAACCGCAGCAGGTAAAATAGTTTCTGTAGAAGCAAGGCACGCTGCACTAATAAGGGAATTACTTCAATTAAATTCTTTTGCCGACAAATCAGTTGTGAACGATATGGGGTTAGATGTTTCAAATCCGCCGGCTGTTGTATTGCTTGCAGCCGCACCTTACCTTATCACTAAAATTGACACCAATCATTTACCTTTTTAAATTTTAATTATGCAATTACAAAATATATTTTCAGAAATAGAAAAGAAGGACCCTGAATTTTATGGCAAAATTGATACGAGAAGAAAGGTAATGAAGGATTTTGCAAAATTTTCCGGCAAGGTTACTTTAGCTTCTCTTCCTTTTGCATTGGGTTCTATGCTTAATAAGGCGTACGCAGGGGGAACCGGTATAAATGCGGTGGCAGATGTATTAACCTTTGCGTTAAAACTGGAATATCTCGAGTCCCGTTTTTATAAAAAAGGCCTGGCAGCTTCCGGCCTTATTCCTAATGATGACTATGGTTCCCTGGGAGCATTCCAGGAAATAACTGATGATGAAGTGGCACATGTAAAGTTTCTTAAACAAACTATACAGAGCTTAGGCGTCACTCCCATTCCGGAACCTCCCTTTGATTTTACTGCACATGGCACATTCCCTGATCCGTTCGCACCAGGAAACTACGCCGTTTTCCTGGCCATTTCGCAAACCTTTGAAGATACCGGTGTGCGTGCCTATAAGGGGCAGGCTCCCAATCTTATCGGCGCTGCAAACAGGCCTTATCTTTCTGCGGCATTAAGAATACATTCCGTAGAAGCAAGGCATGCTTCCAGGGTTAGAAAATTAAGGTACGATATAAATGGCCCTATCGTATCTGGTATTGTTAAGCCATGGGTAACTTTGGCCCAAAGCGGAATTGATACAGGCTCTGCGGCTGCAAATGCCGCTGTGCAAAAAAGCTATGCAGGTGAGGAACTTACCGTACAGGCCGGTGCTAACATAGTTGGAATTGGCGGTAATTCATTTATTGATGGCCCTGCAGCCTCTGAATCATTTGACGAACCATTAACAATGCAGCAGGTCATTACTATTGTGACACCATTCTTTGCTTAAGTTTTTTTAACAAGGGGAGCATTTAAAAAGCCATGTAATTTTTTACATGGCTTTTTTTTACTTCTAACGTATATGGGTACCCTGTGTTTATAGAATACTTTCAGGCAGGTTATCTGGTTCAATAAAAAAAAGACCACTCCTCCGGTGATCTTTAATAAAAACAATTGGAATTAAATTAAGCAGCTAAACGGCTTACAACATCGCTGCAAACGAGTTGTTCCTTCCTGCTGAGACAAATTGATGGCAAACTATGCCCCATAAATGTGGAGAAGAAGAAAAAAAAAGGAACCGACTTGTTTGGAGATGCAGATATTTATTATCCAATACAGGTAAAGCAAAAAGATAAAGCAGGCAGGCCTGATATTAAAACTGCCATCCGCCATGATGGGAGAAGAAAAGGATACTTTATTTCTTTTGATTATTCAACCGATGCTATAAATTGAGCTATTGAAGCAGGGCTCCGGGGTTTTATCCTACCTTTTGAGAAGCAAACAATACTTCTTTCATTTTATCAACATGCCCTTGTATATCGTCTCCTTTTTCTTTATAACTTTTTGCGAGTGTAGATAAGCCTCTTTTAACATGATCATCCTCCATTTTTTTCAACAGGGTTTTGCGTTCTTCCATTATGCGCAATGCTGTCCACAAAGTGGATTCAAATATTTCTTCCTGCTTCACCACGAGGTCTTTCTCCGAATAGGAATGGCCTATATGACAACGATAGCGGTCCATTTTCCCTTGCCCTTCGCCACCTTTATTTATATTCCACAAGCCGCCGCCACAATCAGGGCAGGCATAAATACTTTTCTCACCCAATTGCATTACGTTATTATAATCAACCACTACCCTTTCTGCAATTTGCGATTCTAATATAACATCATCCGGAGCCGGTTTTTCTTCAGGAGTTGTTTGTGTTATCCCTGATATCACTTCACCCATATCAGCAAGAGGAATACAATAATCTACTTCCATATTATTGAGTACAGAGAGGGGCATGTCAGGATATTCTGCTTCATTGGGGTCCTGAACAATACAGGTTCCGCCGCTTCTTTTAATGGCCAGCATACCGGTGGTTCCATCATCGAGCAAGCCGGTTAATACCACACCGATTGCCCTTGTGCTATAGGCTGCAGCGGCAGAGCGAAATAATACGTCAATGGATGGCCGCCACCGGTTTTCCTGGGGCCCACGGCCCAGAATTATGCTGCCTTTTTTTACTAGTAAATGCAGATTGGGCTTAGCAATATATATATGACTTTTTTGTATTGTCGCATCCTCAGTGGCTACTTCACATTTCAATTGAGTCAGCGGCTGAAGGCGAAGCTTCAAAAAATCGCTTATGCTGGTTCTTGATAAATGCATAACAATGAAAAACGCAGCGTCCATTCCTGGTTTTAATTGCCCTACAAATTCTGATAATGCATTCATACCTCCTGCAGAGGTGCCGACTACTATTACAAACCTGGGATTCTCCATTATTTTAATTTAAAAAATAGGGTAAAAATTAAAACTGGTTTAACATAGAAAATACTTTCATTAAATACGTATAACCCTTAGCATGTAACGCTAATCCCGTTTACCTTCAACATTTCAATTGCTTCAGGAGATACCTGCCATAACGATTCTATATGCTTATTTATAGCTACCTCCCTTCTTACAATAAGACCCCTGGTTATTAAAACGCCTAAAGAACCCTTTATATCCGTTGGCCCAAATCGTATACCCTCTTTTTGTTTTTCACAGGCGTCTAAAAGAGTATTAATCATTAGCGAAGTTAAGGGGTGTGGTTTTTTTCTTTCAAAATGTCCATCAGGAAAGGAAATAAGTTTAGATTTCATTTTAAAAAGATAACCTATAGATATCTTAATATCGAATATGTGTTTAGCTAATATATACCGGAGAAGTTGCTCATAATTTAATCAGTCCAAAGCTTGAAAAAATTTTACACGAATATTATTATTTTTTTCAGTAAATAAAAACATTTATACAAATCTTAGCTTACTCTTTTATTCTTCAATAATTTAGTTACTGCATCATTGAATGAGCCTGCACGTGTAACTTCTCCCGCATTCACGAAAAATATTTCATCTGCATTTTCAATTGTATTTAAACGATGCGCTATTATGATGCGGGTAGTCCTCTCCGGTAGCTTGTTTAGGATGTCGTCTAATAATTGTTCCGTCATCGTATCAATATTTGCAGTTGCTTCATCAAGTATTAGTAATTCGGGGTTGCGTAAAACCGCACGCATGAAGGCTATTATTTGCTTTTGCCCCAGGCTTATATTATCTCCTCCGGAAGATACCTTTGTTTGCAAACCATTTTCAAAAATGGTCAATAAATTTTGCAGGTTGGCATCTTTTATAACCTGCTCTATTTGTTCATCTGAAGAATTTTTGTATAATTCATTGCCATATAAAATATTATCCTTTATCGTTCCCGTAAATAAAAATGGTTCCTGTAATATGAAACCAATCTTTTGTGAACGCTCTTCGGGAGTGTATGTACGAATATCTTTTCCATCAAGCAAAACTGTTCCCCTGGCAGGATCATATAACCGTGATATAAGAGAAGCGGTTGTTGTTTTGCCGCCACCTGTTGGTCCTACAAAAGCATACGTCTTCCCCCTTTCCAGTTTAAGTGAAACATTATGCAATATTTCTTTACTATCCTCGTAACTAAAATTCACATTCCTGAATTCCATTAAAGCATCCGATGAAGTTGTATCAATATGCTGAAAAGTTTTTATATCGGAATCCATTGAAAGAATTTTTGTTATCCTGTCCCAGCCTGCCATTGCTACCTGGAAGGTGGTCCATAGGGAAGCAAGTTGCCTTAATGGGTTATAAAAGTAAGTGGCATAGGCAAGGTAACTTACCAATAAACCAATAGAGAAGCTTCCGATAGAGATAAGATAGATTCCATAAGTTAATACCATCAATTGAGCAAAGCCGGCAAACAAACTATAAATGGGTAAGAAGATATTATTCACCAGACCGGCGCCTATGGCAGTGTTATAGTTTTGTTGGTTCGCTTCATTAAATCGCTTCCTGAAATAATCACGACGATCGAAGGCAACGATTACTTTAAAATTGTTAAGGCTTTCCTGGATTTCAGCACTCATGCCTCCGACACTTGCAAGGTTTACCGCATTCTTTTTCTTAACCCATGGAGAAACTAGTTGGGTAAATACTAAGATGATCAGCCCGGGAATAAGTGCTGCAGCCCCGAGCTTAAAATTAATAAGCAAAAGGAAAATACCGGCGCCGGTCATCGTGGCGATACCACCGATAAATTGCATTAAAGACTGTGAAAAAAAAGTATTCAGTTTATCTGTGTCATTGTTTACTCTTGAGATAAGATCACCGGCTTTATTTGCATTAAAGAAAGCAACAGGCAATGATTGCAATTTTTTAAATATGGTATTTCGCAACGTGAATAACATCCGCTGCCCAATGCTTCCCATAAGCTTTGTTTGAAAATAGCTTGTAAATAATCCCATTAAATACATGGCTAATAAAATACCCGAAAACACCAGCACTCCATAATAGATTTTATGCTGAACATACTTATCAATCGCATGCCCTATTAACAAAGGCCCGAGCAGGTTGAGTGTAGAGTTAATTAAGATTGCCAATAAAGCCAGCAACAAATTCTTTTTCTCATGCGAGATAAGCTGCAACAAACTTTTAAGCGAAGAATAAGTTGATTTTTTTTGCTTCTCCTCCGCAAGCTTATTAAGATTGTAATTCATAGTTGCTGGTGCTTTTTTGTGAATTGAGTAACTGTACATACTCAGGACTTGTTTGCATCAATTCTTCATGCCTGCCAATAGCAATTAGCTCGGATTGCATCAGCAAAATTATCTGGTCATACTCTTCAACAGAAGCTATTTTTTGAGTAACAGAAAGCAATGTTAAGCCAGGATAATTCTGTTTAATATTTTCAAGAATTTTCTTTTCAGTATTGTTATCAACCCGTGCGGTAAAATCATCCAGCAATAATATTTTAGGATTGAGAGCCAGCGCACGTGCCAGCATGATGCGTTGTTTTTGCCCACCCGAAAGGCTTGAGCCACGTTCAGAAACAATGGTACTTAATTTGTCCGGAAGTGTTTCTATAAAATCTTTCAGCTCCGAAGTTTCAATTGCCTTTTCCAGCGATTCATCAGTTACGGTATCACTGAATGCAATATTTTCACGAATACTCATGTTGAAAATAATACTATCCTGGAAAACAAAACCTACCTGCCTGTGAAACGATTCGCTGTTATATTTTTCAATGGATTGACCATCAAATTTTATTGACCCTGAAGTGGGCATCATTAAGCCGGTAAGTAAATAAAGCAACTGCGTTTTGCCGGCAGCGGTAGGGCCGATTACAGCGACCTTTGAACCTGCTTCAATCGTAAAAGAAATGTCTTTTAAAACAGGAGACTGTCCATACAACATATTTACATCCTGCAACTCAATTTCACCTCTCAGGCTTTCTGTTATACTTCCTGTTTCTGCTGGTTCGGGTGTTTCAATTATTGTGCTTATGCGTTCGTAAGATGCTGTAGCCTGTGCTATCACATTGCTCATAAAACCTATAATCAAAATAGGAAATATCAGCATGGATACGTAACTATTAAAAGCAGCAAAATTTCCAAGGCTCATACTTCCTGTAATAACAAAATGGCCCCCCAATGCAAGTATCGAAAGCCCTGCCATGTTAGCCGTAAATGTGATAACAGGAATCAGGCCCGCAAAAAGATAAAGAATGGAAAGCCCGAAGTCTTTGGCTTTGGTATTGGCTTCCAGGAATTTATTATACTCCGGTTGTTGTGAATTAACTACGCGTATTATTGCAGCACCCAATATACTTTCGTTGATCACTTTATTAAGCCAATCAATTACAGCCCTGCTTTGGATGAACAATGCCCGCACTTTTCGAAGTACAACAAAAAAGGTAATCCCAATAATGGGGATGATTGCTATTACACATAATGCGAGTTTCCAGTTAATAGTTATCATCAATATACTCGCGCCAATGATTATAAATAGAGAGGAAATAATGGAAGCGATAGCCTGGGAAATAAATAGTTTTATAGAATCCACATCAGCTGTAAGGTTGGTTAATAATTTGGAAGGATTCGCCTGCTCAATAAAGGCATACGTTTGTTTTGATATCTTATCAGCAAGCTTTGTTCTTAAATCTCTTGCGACTCTTTCAGATGCATAGGTTTGTATAATGCTTTGTAAATAGCTAAATATAAAAATGAAGATAACAGCTAAAGAAAATTGAATAATAACCGGCTTAAATGAAAATTTACCAATACTAAAAGCATCGATACTTTTTGAGATAATTTTTGGTATCAATAAGTTGATTCCATTGCTAAAAAGCGTGAACACAATTAATAACATTATGATGCCTCTGTAAGGCTTAAGCAGCTGAAATATCGAAGCTTTCTTTTTCATTAAGTGCTACAGTTAATACATATTGTGTCCCGAAGGGTGCAAATATATTTTAAGATTTCTTTAGGAAGACTGGATTGCCTGGCAATGTTGCAAAAATCTTCCGGAGAAAAGTTGGAAACCTGCTCTGTTTTTGAACACCGTAAATCTAATCGTTTACCAGCCTGGAATATGCACTTAAAACAAGTGCCATTACTTCTTACTGCATCTTGGTTAAAAGAAAGGCTGCTAAAAACCCAAACACAGTAACAACACCTATGAAATCATGACCTTCTTCAAATGCTTCCGGCATCATGGTATCGCTTAGCATTGCAAGTATTGCTCCTGCTGCAACTGCGATGGTAGCGGCAATAATATCAGGAGAAAAATTTTTAAAAATTGTATATCCGCAGAAGGAAGCAATTCCTGAAATTAGAGTAATTCCTATCCAAATTCCAAAGATATATTTCTTTGATCTGCCAGATTTTTTCATGCCTGACGTGCTTGATAAAGACTCAGGGATGTTAGAAAGAAAAATAGCTATAACTGCTGCTGTGCTTACTACACCGCCTTCTATCATGCTTACACCGATGGCAATAGATTCAGGTATCCCATCTAATAAAGCACCAAGTGCAATAGCTAATCCGCTTCCATTATTATCCTCTTCAGAAGGCTGCTGTTGACCTGATCTCTTTCTATGCTTTGCACCTTTTTTACTTAAATAATAATTGGCAACAGAATATATTATTGCGCCGCTTACAAAACCAATAGCCGTTGAATCAAATCCTCCACGTTTATATGCCTCATCCATAAGATCAAAAGCGAGAGCAGAGATTAAAACACCACTGCCAAAAGCCATTACAAAAGCAATGTATCCCTCCGTCCAAGTACACTCAAAAGTAACCGCATAGATTTTTAATTTTGCGTTTAGCCGTTGGTGATAGGTTGCCAGCCTTGCCTACCGGCAGGCAGGTTTTGCGGTAGCAGTTCAGCTATTTTATTGATAGGA
>DASYOM010000114.1:0-6180 GCA_036007765.1 Chitinophagaceae bacterium
GGTCTTATGCTACTTTTAAAAAGCTCTGGCCTTATAAAAAATTACTTGTTACCTCGCCTCAAATGTCTTTTAAGAATTATCCTACATCCTCAATTCCATTAGAGAAAGTAATTAATATTATGACCGGCGATCTGCAGCGAATTAAACTCTACCCGGGAAAGGGGTTTCAAATTTACCAGGATGTACCTGCGGTTGTTTGGGATGCTTATGAAAAATTAATTGGCGCAGGTTTTAGTGAGCATTTGATTAAAGAATGAAGCTTGCTAATAGTTTCAGGTAATGAGAGTACTAGTTCTAAACTATTTTTGTTTTTTAATGTTTGTATAAAAAAGCTATCATGTCAGGTAACGATAAAATCACCATTGCAGGCAAAAGCAAGCATCCCTTAAAAGTTAACCGTTTGGGCTACGGCACTATGCGCCTCACCGGAGCAGGGATTTATGGCGAACCTCCTAACAGGCCTGAAGCTTTACAAATATTAAAAAAGGCTATTAACAGCGGAATTAATTTTATTGATACTGCTGACTATTATGGCGAAGATGTTACAAACCGCTTGATTGCGGAAGCGCTATATCCTTACCCTGCGGGACTTGTAATTTGCAGTAAAGTGGGGGGCGCACGTAAGCCCGATAAAAGCTGGATTACTTATAACAGCCCTGAAAATTTGCGAACCAGTATTGAAAAGAACCTTCGTACGCTTAAAATCGAACAGATGCCCCTTTTGCATTTCAGGGTAATGCCGGGCAGTGGTGTTCCATTTAAAGAATCTATGAATGCTGTGTTCAATATGCAGCAGGAAGGAAAGATTTTGCACGTAGGAGTAAGTAATGTTAGTGCTGAGGAAATGGAAGCTGCGATGGCGCTGGGTAACATTGTAACTGTTGAAAATATGTATGGCCATGCACAACGTACTACTTCAAAAACTCCTTATGGTGAAAACAGTGGTGGGGAAGAAGTACTGGAAATTTGTGAAAAAAATGAAATTCCCCTTATTCCTTTTTTTTCGTTGGTTACTTCCATGCCTAAAAAAGACAAACGGATAGCTGAAATTGCTCAAAAATATAATGCCTCAGAAGTACAGATCCATATTGCGTGGCTTCTGCACCGTTCTCCGTGGATATTGCCTATCCCCGGCACATCTTCATTAAGACATTTTGAAGAAAATATAAAAGCGGTAGATATAAATCTTACTGAAGAAGACATGAATTTTCTCAATTGATTTAATCTCTCTACTATAAGAAAGTTTTTTTTGACGTATGTTAACGGGTACACCTAACCGTGAGTGCTGCTGTGCTTTAATACTGTCGTGCGCTATAACATTACTATAATTTAAGATGCGAATCCTTCAAATTCAATTTATAACTTTCAATTATTTAGTCATGACAGAATTTTTTTCATATGGCCCTTTGAATAAAGAAGTATTTATAATGAAGTGACGGGTATTGGTATTTGAAATCTTAAAAAGATTTTTTAGACTTGTTGCAGATTGCTCAAATGCCTTTCCGTCTTGTGTATCAAAATCGTTTAACACCAAGCCGTTAGCCTCATTCATCATTTGCCGGGGATCATCCAAATAATAATAAAGCACCGCCAGGTTATAATAACTGGCATACCTTATTTTTCTATCGTGCCTGCTTGAAGAAGTGTAGGTTGCTTTAATGCGTTCAAAATAACGTATCACCGGTTCTAGTTGTTTGCGGGCACCATCAATAGAATTGTCCGCATTCATTGAGAATAGAACTTCATTTAACTGCCGGACTGCCTCGCGGTTCGCAGTATATTCAGGATGTTTCTTGCTCCCAATTACCCAAACGTAATCACTAACAGTTACTTCCTTAGAACCGAAATTATCTGTAAGGCGTTCACTCAGGTAGTGGATAGCCCTGGTAACACAACTAATGTATAAATCCCTGGTTATATTTAATGCATTCAGAGTAAAATATCCCTCCGCAACAGTCTTGATGCTGAATTCAGGGCTTTTGTACACTTGTTTGTAATTTCGGTCAGCAAGCACTTCATCAATAATATGAATTCCTTTATAATCAGTAATGTCCGCGGTTGCACCAAAAGTATACACTAACTCCTGGGAATATAGAATTCGTGTTCCTGTCACTTTCCCGAGGTTATTTGTGATATTTTCTACACGCTCTTTAACCGAAAAAGATTCCGGCAACAAATCTTCCAGCTTTATTTTTATGGTGAGGTGCCCATCGTCTTCTAATTTCCTCCATCCTTCAACCAGTACTGATTTTTCCGGGGACATATCCTGCAAAAATACCTTCATCATTTTGGTACCCTCAACCTGGACATTATAAGTTCGGTAACTGCTATCTATTTGTATCATGGGAAGTGACCTGTACTGAACTGTAAAATGGTACCGGTCCAGGTCTACTCGCTTTTGAGCTGCTAATACTAATGGGAACAGGAAAAGCATTGAGAAGCATGCGATTTTCATATTGGATGCATTTTATTAATCTATAAACGATATGCAGCTCAATATATTTTATGCTATTCCGGTTCAATCATATCCCGAAGGTTCCTATGGCAGGATTTCAAAAAGACTATGAATTGGCAGACTAATAAATAAAAACCTGTATAATAAAATTCATAAAATATTACCTGGAAAAAATGTCTTAATTAAAACGTTCAAATCGACAACCTGCTTGCTATTAACTACTCAGGTATTTCACAAAGCTTCTTTTAGCAATCGGCAATAAAGTTTCTTCCATTGGATAAGCTAATGTCGTTTCTATATTATACACTGCCGGGTTGGGTAATTCCTTTCGGTTTCTTATTAACTCAGCTTTTATATTTTCTGCGGTATTACTTACTGAGCGTATCCACTTTTGTATAAAAGCTGTCCGTAATCCACGGTATTTCTCATCGTGTTTTTCATATATGGAAAGTTGATATTGGAACGCAACTGTTGTATTAAAATGCCCATCGCTTATAAGTAAATAACCTTCTTTAGTATCACGAGGAATGATACCTACTGGCTCAATATTTAATTTGGTTTCTACAAATTCATAAATCTCTGTACCGTTTTGTATGGCGGACCTTATCTGTTGTGCGGAGTAATGAACAATCTCTTCAAGTTCTTTCATCAGCTCATCATCTTCAATAATTCTTTCATATTCAAGCTGCAGCTTTTTGATGTTTACATCTGTTAGCTGTTTTGGAAACTGGTCCTGTAAAAATTTCCTGTTTTCCCTGAACGCAACAATATTATTGTAATGAAAAATAATATCAGCTAACTGGGGGTATAACTTGTTTTGATTGAAGTAAGAATCTACTTGTTGCAGATAGGCCAGAAGAGTATATTTTTTTAGTTCGAAATCAATATAGCCTTCAGTAAACCATGTTTCGGATAGGGACTTCATAGTTTTATTTTTAAAGATTGGTGATTGAATTTACGTTATAGACTCCATATTCTTGTAAACGATAAATTTCTGTAAATGTTTTAACAGCTTATTTGATTAGAAAATCTTCTACTATGGAAAGTGTTTTCTCCTGGACATTTACTGCTCAAATAACTAACAAATGAATAAAGTTGAAAATCCACATCCTGCATGTTATATTTATGAATGCGAATTATAATTATTTCAGCCATTTCCATCTTCTCTTCTGCATATACAAAAGCACAAGTGCCTGTAAGCAAAGAGCCGCGTCACCACCTGGTTTTTGCGAATGATAGAGTAAGGGTTTTAAATGTGCTGGTCCCTCCGGGTGATACTACCCAATATCATGTGCATTCAACCCCTTCGATGTTTATTTGTTTCACTAAAACACGGACAGGATCACAGCGTAAAAATGAGCGGCCGGAGTATGGCATTTCGGTGGCTGGGAATGTATGGTTCGAAGATTTAAGTGTACCACATATTAAAATTCATCGGGTTTGGAATATGGATACTTCTGTTTTTCATGTGATGGATATTGAGCTCCTGGCTAAGGAGAAAAGTTTTGTTATTAATACCCAGGCTATACCTCATGCGCATTTGCAAATTGATACGCCATGGGCCAAAACATATTCAATACAGCTGGCTAATAATGAATCGGTAAGTATTAATGAGCAGCCATATGATTTCATTTTTGTGGCAATTAATGATTCAAAAATAAAGATTGTAAAAAATGATAAAGAGAATATATCGTTGATAAAGGCAGGCTGGTTTTATTGGATCAATGCTAATGATAAATTTTCTTTTTTTAATCTGGGGGATTCAACCGCAAATTTTAAACTCGTTGGGATAAAATAATTGCAAGCTTATTATTGATCTTATGCTGATCGTAATTGAAATCTATTTGTATTAGTAATTGCTTTTTTTAAAATAATTATTACTCCACTTTGCAAGATTATATAAAAGACAACCTATTAAGAGGATAAGATTTAAATCATTTTAAAACAAAACATTTTATAAATTGTAATCTTGAAACTATAAAACCAAATATTGTTTTGTTGGAAACCTTAAATGAAATAATGGCCTATATAGATTATAAAAAAAAATTTCCTGAAGCATTTCCCACACTGTCACCTTCTCAAATTGCTGAGATAGCTAAAGTTGCAGAATGCCATACTTATCATGATGGCGATATATTGTTCAGGGCCGGGGAAACAGAATTTAAATTTCATGTGATTCAAAAAGGTGAGATCGAAATTATTGACCGTTCGGGGGATGAGCCAAAAGTACTTCTTACTCATGGGCCGCTTGAATTTACCGGAGATACTGCCAACCTTGCGGGGAGAACTTCCAACGTGGAGGCTATAGCAAAAGGCACCGTTGAGGTTTATGAAATATGCGCTGCGGAATTAAAAACAATCATAAGTGAACGCCCAGACCTGAGTGATACTATATTAAAAGCATTTATCGCACGGGGCTAGGCATTGAGCGAAAGCAATTTCACAGGGTTAAGAGTCATAGGATCTCAATTTTCACAGGATACGTTTCGTATAAGAGATTTTCTTTCAAAAAACCGCGTGCTTTTTACATGGGTTGATGTTGAGAATGATCCACATGCAAACGAATTGCTTGAGCGTTTTCATGTGCAGCTAAGCGATACACCGATTGTTTCTTATGGAAACGAATGGCTGCTGCGAAATCCTTCTAATATTGAGCTGGCTGAAAAAATTGGAATAAAACAAGAATTTAAGAAAGAATTGTATGATCTCGTAATTGCGGGTGGCGGCCCTGCGGGCCTGGCAGCCGCTGTATACGGCGCTTCTGAAGGATTAAAGACAGTAGTGCTTGAAATGATGGCGCCAGGCGGCCAGGCTGGTTCAAGCTCACGCATTGAAAATTATCTCGGTTTTCCAAGAGGAGTTTCCGGAACTGAACTTGCGGCAAGAGCTACTTTGCAGGCTGAGAAATTTGATGTGAAACTTAATGTTCCTTCAAAAGTAATTCACCTCTCTTTTGAAAATAAACACAATGTGCTGGAATTAGACACAGGCGAAAAAATATTATCGAAAGCGTTGTTGGTTGCAAGCGGAGCTGAATATAAAAAGCTGGAGGTAGAAAATTTGGAAAAGTTTGAAGGCCGGGGAGTTTACTATGCCGCTACAAAAATGGAAGCCACCATTTGTAAGGATGAACAGGTTGCCGTAGTAGGTGGGGGTAATTCAGCCGGGCAGGCGGCCATATTTTTATCAACTCATGTACGCAAAGTATTTTTAATTGTGAGGGGCAGAAATCTTGCGATAACTATGAGCAAGTATCTTGAACAAAGAATTATAGATTGTGACGATATTGAGTTGCTCATAAATACAGAAATAAAAGAAATAAAAGGAAACGAACATCTTGAAGGGGTATCAGTGCTTAATAGTGAAACAAAAGAAAAAAAAGATATTAAGGTAGGAGCCGTTTTTTCTTTTATTGGAGCTATTCCCCGTACGGAATGGTTACCTCCGGAAATCGAAAAAGACGAGAAAGGTTTTATTCAGACTGGAACTACTGCAGGTAAGTCATCACAATGGAAAGAAAATCGCCAGCCTTATTTACTTGAGACTACCCGTCCCGGGGTCTTTGCTGCAGGAGACGTGCGAAGTAATTCTGTAAAACGTGTTTCTTCAGCTGTGGGAGAGGGTTCTATGGCAGTACAATTTGTGCACGAATATTTGAAGGAATTATAAATGAATATCATTATTAAATCGCACTGCAACCACTCTGCCTTTCTGCTCCTTATGAA
>DASYOM010000115.1:0-12101 GCA_036007765.1 Chitinophagaceae bacterium
GTTTACACGCCACATTGGTGGGGAGTGCGGATTATTATTGATCCACATGCGAAGGAATTCATCTTTCATTTTTACACGCCATATGTTTGCAACAGAAATAAAAAACCGCTGGTCTGGTGTATAGCCGCCAATCTTCGTAGTGTCATGCCCTTCTTTAGTTAGTTTAAAAGCATCATAGGCAATAGCAACACCGCCTATGTCTGCAGCATTTTCGCCAACCGTCATGGCACCTTTCACATGTACGGTATCAAGCACGGTGAACGTATTGTAGAGATCAATTATCTTTTGCGTTTTTGCTTTGAACTTTGTATAATCATCTTTCGTCCACCAGCTTTTCACATTCCCTTCTTTATCAAATTGTGCGCCCTGGTCATCAAAAGCATGCGTTATCTCATGACCGATCACCATGCCAATGCCTCCATAGTTTAGCGCATCATCAGCATTGTTATCAAAATAGGGTGATTGCAAAATCGCTGCGGGAAAAACAATTTCATTGGCAGAAGGATTGTAATAAGCAGTAACTGTTGAAGGCGTTGTAAACCATTCACTCCTGTCAACAGGCTTATTCAATTTTGCTAATTGAAACTGGTAGTTGTTAGATGAAGTTGATACTACATTCTCAAAGTATTTATCTTTTGCAATGGTTACATTGCTATAATCTCTCCACTCATCAGGATAGCCTATCTTTTTTGTAATAGAAAATAATTTCTCTTTTGCTTTTTGTTTAGTGCTGTCACTCATCCAATCCAGCTTATCTATTCTTGCGGAATAAGCTTTCTGTAAATTATTCACTAAATCCAAGGTTCGTTTTTTTGCATCTTCAGTAAAATATTTTTTTACATACAATTGACCAAGTGCCTCGCCCAACGATTGATCAACAACACTTGCCATTTTTTCGCCGCGTGTTTTTTGCATTGCCTGCCCACTCAATACTTTGTTCAACTCAAATGCCGCATTAACAAAAGGTTTGCTTAGCACTTCTGCATAGTTATTTATGGAATATGCTTTCAGGTAAGCTTTCCAGTCACTAACAGTGATGGTTTTTAAAACTGCGTTTAGCTTATCATAATAACTAGGTTGTGATACATCAATTGAATCTGTCTTCGCGCCTAAGTTATTTAATACGTTCTGCCAGCCGACATTAGGTTGCCGCTTTGCAAGGGCTGTTACAGACATCTTATTATAGTTGGCATTTATATCGCGTAATTCGACATTCGTTTTATGTGATGAAGCCAGTTGTTTATCTATGTTGTAAACATTGTCAGCATATTTTGTTGCTGAAGCAGTATCGCTGCCTGTAAGCTCAAATAATTTAGCGAGGTATTTTTTGTAAGCCTGCTGAATAGCAACACTTGGCGCATCTGTTTTAAAATAATAATCTCTTTCCGGCAGGCCGATACCTGTTTGATAGATATGCGCAATATTAAGTTTGCTGTTCTTATTATCTGGCCCTACAAAAAAACCTAAAAAAGAGTTATTGCCTGCCTTTACTTCGCGAACGACAAACTTTATTAACGAAGCAACATCGCTAATGCTGTCAATGCTTGCGAGCACTGGTTTGATAGGTTCATAACCACGTTGGTTAATAGTAGTTGTATCCATGCCCGAAGCATAAAAATCACCGAGTTTTTGTTCAATGCTTCCTGATTTATTGTTAGCCCTGGAAACGCTGTCCAGTATGCCTTGTAAGCGTAAACGCTGCGGATAATTCATAAACATGTATGCACCTACGCCCGACTGTGAAGGCGGTATCCGTGCTGAATCATACCACTTATTATTTACATACATAAAAAAATTATTTCCAGGTTTTATGAAAGAATCTATTCCCTGTATATCAGCGACACTTTTATCAGCGACGTTTTTATCCGCAGTGCTTTTACATGCCACAAAAGAGAGTAGTACCGCAAAAAGAAATAATGATCTTTTCATAAAACAGGTTTTTATAGAATTAAAATGCTTACTAACCAAAAGCTTTACATTTTCTTATACAGATATGAAATTGATTTTTGTTTGCCGAAGATAATTGTTATAGCTGTTCTGTAATCTATTAGTGGATGTTTTATAATAATTGAATTCTTTAGCGACCTTTCTTAGCCGTAATGTTTCTTTGTATGCCTCCACCGCCTTTGTTGGTCTTGTGAGGTAACTATATAAGTGTTAGACCAAAATTAGAGTTGTTCGTCTAAATTCGTGGTTAAGCTATCTTATTTTTATTGTATAGCATTGCGCATGCTGTTGTTGGTGATTGCTAAGCCACGCAGCCTGCGCCACGAACACCAACGGAGAAAAGAGAATTATTAAACTAAAGCAATGGAAAAAATTGCATAAAGAATGATATACATTCCTCAATCATTTTTTATAAACGGTTATCAACTCCCCGGATACTTATAACTTTGAGAACCCGGTTATGTCTTTAAGCACGCAACTAGTATGAACAAAAAAATATTTTTAGCAGGTGTTACTTTATTTTTTCTTATCGGTGTGTTAACTGCCCAGTACATAGATTCTACCATGAATATTTACAGGGATCATTTTGCGCCTGAAAAAGTACACATTCAAACAGACCGCTTAATTTACAAAAAAGGCGAAACTATTTTTTATAAAGCCTACTTGTTGGCCAGCAATGACCTCGCAGTTTCAAGTAAGACTTTATATATAGACTGGTATGATGAAGCAGGAAAACTGCTTCTGCAAACTGAAGCACCTTTATTTATATCAAGTGCAAAGGGATCCTTTGATATACCCCAAAATTACACAGGCACTCAACTGTGTGTAAAAGCCTACACAAGGTGGATGCTTAATTTTGATACTACTTTTATTTATAGTCGCACCTTTATCATTCATCAGAAAAAAAATGAAATAGCTTTTAAAGATAACGAGGTCGCTCAACCAGTAAATAATACTCAGGTACAAATTTATCCCGAAGGAGGTTTTAGTGTAGCAGATTTAACCAACCGTATAGCATTTAAAGCGGAAGATCAATGGGGAAACCCTGTTTACATAAAAGGAATAATAAAAAATAGTAATGGAAGATTGCTCGACTCTTTTGTCTCCGTGCATGATGGAATGGGCTTATTCTCATTATTAATGCAAAAAGGGAAACCTATCTTTTTAATTGGATGGATGCACAAGGCAATACAGGAAGTAAAGAAATAACAGCTCAAAAGCAAGCAGGTGCTTGTTTGAGGGTGTTTCCTATAAATAAAAAAGCCGCCTTTTCAATCGAAAGGAGTGTAAATGCCGGTAAAGATTTTAAAAACATGCACTTGCTGGTACACAAAAATGAAACTCTTCGCTATAAGCTAGATATTGATATGTCGTTAAAAACAATGATCAGTTCAGAAATTGATTTAAGCGATTTACCGGCATTATTCAGTTTACACTTTTCGATGCCAGTTGGATACCTGTGGCAGAGCGTATAATTTTTGTGAATAACCAAAACCATTTCTTTCTTCCAAACCTGACAGTAGCAAAAAAAGACCTTTCAAAAAAAGGCATAAACGAAATTGAAATCAATTTATCCGATACTTTGTTTACCAATATGTCCGTAGCTGTTACAGAAGCAAGCGTGGCCGATATAAATGGGCCTACTATTTTTTCAGAATTTTTGCTCAGTGATGAATTAAAAGGAAAAGTACACGATGCGGCATATTATTTTTCAAAAGAAGTACCATCAGATTCTACATCAGCCCAACTTGATTTAGTAATGCTTACTTATGGCCATCGCCGCTTTAACTGGGAGCAAATTACTAAAGGTATCTTACCAACTATACTCTATCCGGCAGATACGGGCTACCTTAAAATAAAGGGCCAGGTAACTACAAAAAAAACCCTAAAATCAAAAGAGCAGTTAGCGCTGAATATAATGCTGCAAACAAAAGACAACAAAAGGAATATGTTTGCAATACCGGTAAAGAGCGATGGGAATTTTGAACAAAACAATCTCTTTTATTATGATACTGTAAAACTTTTTTACAATTTAAGTACACAAAAAAATAAAATAAATGCGGTAAAGTTTGAAGCAAGCCTGATGAAGGATGAGGAAAGAAAAAATTTTTTTATAAACCAGCCGGTATCCTACAAATCAACTGCAGCTTTATACAACAACAAGGAAAATTACAAGGAGGCAAAACAAGACAGTGTATTTTTTGCAGTACAGGAAAAGCTGCAGAAATTAACAGCCACTAAAACGTTAAAAACAGTAATAGTTTCTGCTAAGATCAAAACTTCCAAACAAATATTAGATGACTATTATACCCGTGGAATGTATTCCGGTGAGGGTAATAACATTGCTGTTGATGTAGAAGGCGATATTCATGCATCTGGTCTTAAGTTATGGGATTATTTGCAAGCAAAGATTCCTGGATTAAGGGTGTCTAACAATGGTGGGCCGGAACCTGTTCCTCTATGGTACCCGAATTCACAAGGCATTCCAGACGTTCCAGCTATTTTATTAGATGAGGCACCCGTAAGTTTAGAATTAGTGAGCAGTATTGACATAAACAGTATTGCGTATGTAAAAGCATTCAGGCCGCCTTTTCTTGGCTCTATGTTAAATGGTTTTTCTGGTGTCATTGCTTTGTATTCTAAAAGGAGCTATTCTCCGGTGTATAGTAATAGAAATAACGAGCCGGGACTTGAAACTTTTTTATTAAAAGGTTACAGCAAGTTTAAAGAATTTATACAGCCGGATTATGCTAATAGTGATATTAAAGAAGAGCCTGATAGCCGTCCAACTCTGTACTGGGACCCTTTTATACTTACCGGTAAAAACAACCCAACGAGTACAATATCTTTTTATAATAATGATATCAGTAAAAAATTATGTGTTGTTTTAGAAGGCGTTAACGCAGAAGGAAAAATGGCAAGGATTGTAAAAATTTTAGAATAAAATACTAATGACATGTTTGTTTTCATCGTCTCTTCCTCGCCTTGTTGGTCTTGTAATGCCTGTACCGGCAATGACCGTTGAAGTGTCAGGAAGAAATTTCCGACGTGAAGTTTCTTGTGCTCATAAAAGGTAAATGATAAAATGAAATTAATTCTTACCACGCATATTATTCAGAAATTTTAGCTAATGATCATCATACTTTATTTCAAAAGTTTTTACGCCGTGAACATCAGTTGTGAAATCAACATAATTAGATTCTTCAATGGATGTTTGTTTGAAAAAAATATTCTTATTTTCTGTTGTTACGGACTTTGCTTTTGTTTGCGCAGGTAACAACACATGAAAAAAAATTTTTTCACCGCCTGTTGTTGCAGTAATGCTCATAATGTGTTGTCGTTTTTTAAGCAGATATTTATAGCTCACATATCCGTTTGAGGCTGCATAACGAATGGTAGCATTCACTGTATCAGAACCCGTAGTTATCCAACGTGGCGCAACAATAGGATTGCTGAATGCTTCTGTATGCGGCGCATCTTTTACGCCCGCCAAACCTTCAACTATTGCAGCCATGTTGGTTGCAGCTGCCCAATCATCGGGCCCGCCAAACGAAACTGGATTTACCGGCACGTAATGTTTTTGATTGGATAAAGTGATGGCAAACACTGCATAGATGCTATTGCTTTTATCTGCAGAAAGAACAATGCTTTTAATTTTTTTCTGTGGCTGTGGATTATCAATTGCACACCAGCTAACACCAATGCCTTCACTTACATCATTATTTCCATACCATGCAATGCCGGAATGATCTGTTTTTAACTGGGGGAACCACCAGTATGCAAGATGCTTGTCCATAATAATATATTGATGTAACATACCTCCATCTTCATATAAAATTTTTATAGCACCAGCAACATTTTCTGATGCAGGCTTGCTTGCAGTATGCATCAGATAAATACATGCAGCAGTATCATTCACCTCTATTGAAACAGAATCAGGAAAACCTTTTTGACCTGATACAGCAATAACTGCATTGCGGTTATTTTTTGCGGGATCAATAACATTGAATTTAATGCCGCTGAATATTTGCTCGCCAACCGGAAGATTATGAAAATCATCACCCGCTCTGCCGGCATTCATCCATTTATTTGCATTATTATGGGTGTTTGATAAATCCATGTTTGCATAAGCGGAAATATCAATTGTTTTGTAAACGGGCGCAGGTGGCGGCGAAGGAATAGAGCCTGTGTATGCGAACGAAATCTTGTTGCCATATTTTTTACCAAGTTCAAAGATGCGGTTCAAAATATCTGTTGCATAAGTTTCGTAGCCGTTCTCATAAGCGCCTGTTGCCAATTCACCTGCATTATGCCCCCCCACACCTCCATTCATATATTGCCATATCTCATTATGCTGACCAAACCCTTTTTGAAACGGAGGAAAGATGGCATACCATTCACCAGGCGAACCAGCAGGTAAATTATTTTTTAAATTGATGTACGTTTCAATGATGGCTTTGCTTTGTTCATGTGTTATATTTCTATTTATTGAGTAAGCATTTGATTGTGCTATCTGCGATTTTTCATTTACGCCAAGATGGCGATGCACAGTTGAATCTTCATCAATAAAATGGGTAAAAAACTTTCCATTCCAAGAAAGTTTATTCAATCGTTCTGTCATTTCATCTCCACGTTTTTTATATTTTGCTGAAGTTGCTGAATCACCAGTTTTCTCAAGCATTTCAGCCAACTGATAACAGGCTGTGATATAACCGGTATTGTCGCCAAAAAATACGCCGAATTTTGTTTTTACAGGGTCAATGATCATAGTGTTAGTGATGCCAATATCAGGCATGTATTCATCTTCAACAGCAAAGTCCCATGAATCAATTGTGTAAGCTCTCTTTAATAAACCAAAACGCTTGCTCCATCTTGCAGAATCGTTCAGGGCGTAGTTAAGCGCTTTTTTTGCAGACGCAAGATTTTGTTTCATCCATTCATTATTTGCATCAGATTTCCAAACGGCATAAATAGTATTTACATAAATGTATTCGGGGTGATTTTCTGTTGGCTGGCGAACAAAAACTTTATCACCAATTTTTTTACTATAGCCTGAAAACTTGTCGCGGGTTAGAAAATAATCCGCATTAGGCATGTACTGAATAAAACTGTAGATCATACCATCATCACGTTGCGAGTGCCGTTGTATATCTATTAATTCTTTTCCGTTTGGTAAAAAATATTTTAAGCCTTTCATTGTGTGAAAATTATCAAGACCCCAGGGCACAAAAACGTTATAGGTTTTGCCATTCCATACTATCGGGAAATTTCCTTCTTTCACGTCTGCAAACATGCCATTATAAAAAAGATCGAACATTTGTTTGTAATAACCATTATCATCAACATTGGTTTTTGCATCTACTTCAAATTTCAGACTGTCTATAATTTTTTTATTTTCATTATATATGCGAATAATGTGTGTTCCCAGTGCGCCGCCAACTGTGAATGTTATAAGCTGTTTTGGTAATGATGAAAAATATTGCATGCCTTTAGCATCAAAAACTTTAATTGAATTTCTATGCAAATTGGCCAGGGCAAGTACTTCCAGCGGTTGTGCACTGGTACTAATTGTATGATTTATTTTTTGGTTGGTCCTGCTGTAAGAAAATAAGACTGCTTGTGTAAATGTGGATTGAAGTGCTACAATATATACAAACAAACTGAGTGTAAATTTTTTCATCAACGTTTCATTATTATTTATTCCAACTCTTTATAGCCCATTGCTGAAATTTTTTGAAAGGTGCCTTCAGGGTCATCAGTCATATATTTTTCAACAGAGCCAAGTAATAAATCAATTGAATGTTTTTTATTGAAAGAAACAGGGATAGAAGTATTACAAAGAGCAACACTTATTGCCATTTGTGAAATACTGCCAATAAACTTTCTTCTTTGCATATTGATGAAATTACAATTATATTGGCAGTACCAATACCATCAATTCTTTTTTATATAAAGTAACTATACTTTTTGCAGGCATTGAAAATCCATCGGCAATATTTATCATTCCATAGTCTTTACAATCATCAGTTTTTTTTCTCAGGAACGTCTCACGCAGTGGACGTTGCCATGTGTTGATTATCATTATTTTTATGAATGCCTACGCAACAAGCTATCCTTATAGTGAAGGACATTTTTTAATACATTCACTTGTCATACCGGATGCCATTAATTGAGTTATCTGATAGCTACGATTTGTTATATAAATGGTTTGATCATTTAAAAGGTAAGGGCCATAAATAAATGGCTATGTTAGTATTCCAAATCATGTACACTGTATTTTATATTTTCCTGAAGCAGGATTTGGCCTGGACAAAATATATCTAATGGAAAAAGATTCATTGCTTATGAAATCGTAAACAGGTTGGAGTTTGCAAATGAAACAAAGGCCTTAAAAACTTTGCAGGAATGCACTTACAGAAAGGGAAAAGAAGAAAAAATAATTGCATAAAGTCTTCAAAGATTCTTTTGATGCCAAAGCAATCTTTTCAGAAAAGTTTCTTGTTCAAAAATTAAATTATATCCATCACAATCCTGTAAGCGGAATATGGAATTTAGCCGCAGACTTTGTTTCTTATGAGCATAGCAGCTCATCATTTTATAAACAAGAAATCGTTAAGCATTTTGAGCCAAAACATTATAAGAGTTTGTAGGTTGGATTTATTATAATTCAAAGTGTGTTATACATCGGGGTTTCACGCAACCATTTTTTGATGTATAGTTAATGCATGTTAAAACCCCGATGGGACGTGAAAACTTGCTAATTGCTTTTATTTTTTAATTAGTTTAGATATGGCGGATATTTTTATTTCATACAAAAGAGCCGAGCGCAGCCGTGTTGAGCAAATAGCAATGCTTTTTCGTGAAGAAAAGTTTGACGTTTGGTTTGATTCGAAGCTTGAAGTTGGAAGAGATGAAGGTTTTCAGTCACAGATTGAAAGAGAAGTAACATCAGCAGGGACTGGAAGTAGTTAGAAAGAAAGTTGCTGCATTTAAGGCCGGTGACGTGGGGAGGCAAACGCAGGCCAAGGCTATGTATGAAAGTATTCAGGATAAAGTATATCCGGGAATATTAAAAACCCTTGTTCAAAAAATCGCTGCTCTGCATGAATTAGATAGACATAAATATAATGACGATATAAAATCAGTATTAATGTGGCTACAATCTATTGCGGAAAAGGAAGCTCGATATGCGATAGACGGGTATGAATTGGCAGACAGACAAGCTGATGGTAGCGCCTGGTATTTTTGGGAAAACGGCCAAGCCGCAGCAATGAGTGCAGAAATTGGAGTACTAAGAGGTATTTTGGTTGAGATTGATTCTGTTTTTATCAAATCGCAAAAAATATTAGACCAACCAGCACCATAATTTCTTTAATGTCTGTGCATTCATATACGTTAACGTCCCAAAAGGGAAAAGAACAAAAAACAATTGCATAAAGTTTTTAAAGATTCTTTTGATGCAAAAGCAATCTTTTCAGAAAAGTTTCTTGTTCAGAAATTAAATTATATCCATTATAATTCCGTAAGCGGGATATGGAATTTAGCAGAAGATTTTGTCTCTTATGAACACCGCAGTGCGTCATTTTATGAAGAAGGAATTATTAAGCATTTTGAGCCAAAACATTATAAGAGTTTGTAGATTGAGTGTATTATAATTTAAAGTCTGTTATACATCGGGGTTTCACGCAACCATTTTTTTGATGTATAGTTAATGCAGGTGAAAACCCCGATGGGACGTAAGTATTATAATTGGCTGCATCTTTTTGAGCTAACTAAAAGTTATGATCTTGCTTATAACTGGTTTAATATTTTAAAGAATGATAACATTGAAATCATTGCCTATGTTATTATGCCAAAACATTATAAGAGTTTGTGGGTTGAGTTTATAATAATTCAAAGTCTGTTATACATCGGGGTTTCACAACCGTTTTTTATGGATAATGAATGCTGTGAAAACCCCGATAGGACGTACTTTTGCACAAGCATAGCCAGGCACACCGGTATAGGCAGAAAAATAAAAATGTATTTTACTCGGCTTACTGTAAGGCAAGGACAAGTCGTAATAAAAATGCCTGGCCGCCCATTCATCTTTTGTTTCTAAAATAATTGCACTTTCATTTTGTCACCTACACTTCCATTTCTACAAATCACACTTCATTTCTGTTAGTTAATCTTTTGTGCTTCTTATAGAATGCCTTGTAAAATAGTTTCGGGTTTTTATTCAATTATTCAACACTATTTAAATTAAGAGAAATGAAAAAGCAAATTAAAAATTAATATTTCTATATCCCGTTTAGAATATCTCAGATTTCTTATTTATTCTCCCTCTGCTATCCCTGCGAGACGAGTTCTTATGGTTTTTATCTTTTTTTAATAAGCATGAAATGTTTTCCGCAAATAATAAATTAAAAAACCGCTATTTCAATATTATCCATTGCAGGAATGGGCCTTGACTCGTCTAAAATATTTCGAATATTATTTCCTCACATGGAATAGTTAACCATTTGTTCATTTACATTAAAATAGAAGTTTATGAAACCAAAAATGATATTACAGGCGGTAGTTCTTATGCTTATCACCAGTTTTTTTACATCATGCAAAAAGGAACATAGGCATTTTTGTGATGGTGATGATACAATTGTAATCACAACAAAAGTTTTTGCCACCGGGCTTAATAATCCAAGAGGTCTGGAGTTTGGCCCGGATGGATATCTATACGTTGCTGAAGCGGGAATAGGTGGAACTAAGTCTTCTACTGGGTGCGACCAGGTTATTCCGCCTATCGGGCCATATACAGGAGATGTAACCGGCAGTCGTATTTCCCGGATTGATCAGTCCGGAATACGTACAACCTGGGTTGATAATCTCCCTTCAACGACGAACGCTAGGGGATTTATAAGTGGGGTGGGTGATGTAGCCTTTATTGGGCATACGCTTTATGCATTAATTATCGGCGCCGGTTGTTCACATGGAGTTCCATCTATTCCGAATAGTGTTATTAGAATAAATCCGAATAGAACCTGGACAGGCGTAGCTAACTTAAGCGATTATTTAAGGTCACATCCCGTGATGAGTCCCGAACCGGATGATTTTGAACCGGACGGGAATTGGTATAGCATGATTAGTGCAGAAGGTGATCTGTATGCCGTGGAGGCAAATCATGGTGAGCTGGATAAAATATCTGCTAACGGAACCATTACCAGGATTATAGACATTTCAGCCACATACGGTCATATAGTTCCTACTGTAGTGGCATTTCGTAATGGTAATTTTTATGTAGGAAATTTATCTACGTTTCCAGCCATACCAGGCATTTCAAGTGTCTATAAGATTACACCTAGTGGCCAAATTAGTGTTTTTGCCACGGGGTTTAACACGATACTCGGTATTGCGTTTGATAAAGCGGGTGGATTATATGTGCTTGAAAATACTACCAATAATCCCCGTCCTACACCGGGCACAGGTGATATTGTAAGGGTTGATCCATCATCAGGGGCAAAGCAAGTGATTACAACAGGGCTTATTTTACCAACAGGAATGACCTTTGGGCCCGATGGAAAATTATATGTGTCTAATGTTGGATTCGGTCCATCTGCAGTTGGTGGTGGCCAGGTACTGCAAGTCAGTTTTAAATGTGATGAGATGACTGATAATGCAAAAATTACTAATCAGTAAAACAAAGAAGTTGGAATTTTTTTTGGCGGTGAGTAAGAAAATATGATTATAAAATAATTGACAATTTATTTGTGACTTAGGCCCCATTAAAAGGGGCTTAAGTTTACTTGCCTTTTTAAATATTCAAAGATCAGCGGTAATTTTTTCTGGAAAATATTTTCTAATCTTATTATTCAGATAGAAATTATTTACAAAACGCTACGATTATTGCAGACTCTGCGGAATTTTATTAGTTTTGAAAAAGCTCTTGGCCCCACTTTAGTCCAAGTATATACAAAGTTTCATAGCGCAAGTTTGGTAGCATGGCATTGTGCGTAAGCTATACTTGTGCATTGCAGAAAATTGATTTGTACTTTTAATTTATGAGTAGAAAGTATAAATTTCATGATAACGATAAACTGTATTTCAGGGTAATGCTGAGTCACCTTGTTTGTGCTTAATTGGAAGGGGCTGGATGCCCCTTTCAATTAAAGGAGATT
>DASYOM010000116.1:0-49706 GCA_036007765.1 Chitinophagaceae bacterium
TTTGTTCTGCAGGGTTTGCCAAATACTTCCTCTATTGATTTTTTATTATTAATAGTCTTATAAAAATCATCAAGGAACCTCGTAACAAATTTTATGTATTTGGAATTAAGCAAAGAACAATTTGTATATACCTGGTAAATGTCATTTTTCTTTTGGTTGAACAATTCAAATGTTTCAATAAAGTCCATTTCAAGTTTGTTGCAATAGCCGCGGTAAATCCTTTCAAGAATAGAAGAGATTTCTAATTCAGGAGCGGCTCCCGCATAAGGGGCCTTTACAATTCCGGCGTGGTCAAAATCGTATGGCACTGCATAAGGATATTGAGTAGAGTCCGTCGCTAATAACTTAATATTTTGCAAGTATGGGACAGACCAATCAGTATTTGAAATCATGTATTGAAAGACAGCCATCTTAGTAAATTCCATTCTATCGGTTCTTTCCATTAGAATTTGTTTCTTATTAACCAATGAAGCTTTATTACGTGCTGCTAAAGCAGTTTCATCCTCCAGTAAAATGCAATAATGCGTTTCATTTTTTCGCTGGGCAGCGGAATCTTCAAATTCAACTTGTGCTAACCTGGCTCTAAAACTTTTTTCAGTGAGAAGATTGTATAACTTATACACAAGCCATTCTCTTATTACATATTCATCTCCCTGGCATGGAACAACCAGCTTTAGCTTATTTTGTTTTTCAAATAATAAGCTTTTTGATTTTTCTTTTTTCGGAAAATTCAACATTATAGGCGGCCACTTACAGTTCTCTTTCAGCCTGCGAAAATTTCCTCTTGCTTTTGCCTTGATATGGATGGAAACCAGGTTGCTGTCTTTTCCCCAATATTGAAGCAGCATTGGGTGATAAGCCATATTTTCTTTCCTGTCAGTGAATAACTCATTTAATTTACCGGTAAGCTTAATATGCAGGATGTCTTCGTTTTCGAAAAGCCCCGTATTTTGATCAGCTATTATTTGCCTTTCGCCGGAAGCTTTGACAGGTTCAGTTTGTGCATATATTTTGAATGAATAAAATATAAAGCAGTAAAATAAAATGATGAGTTTACTCGGCTGGCAAAGCATAACCATTTGATTTGAATTACAAAGTTATTTTTTAATAGCTCAGAAAGAAACATTATGGCCTGATTTTATTATCAGGGCCTTTTGCCTTTTCTATTTTTACAAAAAAAATTAATGATTAAGTCTTCCTTAAAATTCTTTTGCGGTGTTTTAATCCCCAACTCACCAATTCTTCAATAACTTTTTCTAACGTCTCGCCATAACGGGTAAGTTCGTATTCAACAGTAACAGGTTTTGTATTTAGGACCATGCGTTCTACCAGTTCATTCATTTCAAGCTCTTTTAATTCTTTTGATAACATTTTTCCGGAAATTTTACCAACATGCCGTTGCAAATCTTTAAACCGTTTTTTATTTTCATTCAAAGAGCACATAATGGCTATTTTCCATTTGCCATTTAAAATATCCATTGCGTCCAAAAGTGCCAGCATATCTTTGGATTGAAATACTTTTTTTTCTGCCATTCTTTTTTGGATTTAATGGTTTCCAAAGGGTAACCACTTAATTAAAGTAAACAGGTTACAAATATATACCAATCTTCGTAGCTTTGCATAATTAAACAATTGGCTAAAAATATTTAAAATAAAATAACATGAAAGAAGCAAAACAAATCGAAAAAATTTTTCACCGGCCGGTAAGTCCGGGCATGGTGGGAGATGGTTTCAGGGTATATAATTATTTTCCCTCTGGTTATAAGCTACGCGAAAAACTAAGCCCTTTCCTTATGCTTGACTTTAACCCGGCTTTTGACTTTGGTGCGTCCAGTCGGCCAAGGGGTGTTGATGTGCATCCGCACAAAGGCTTTGAAACAGTAACTATAGCTTACAAAGGAAGTGTTGAACATTATGACAGCACAGGCAACAGCGGTATAATTAATCCCGGCGATCTACAATGGATGACAGCAGGCGCAGGTATTCTACATAAGGAATTTCACGAAAAAGAATTTTCTAAGAAAGGTGGCCCTTTTGAGATGATACAACTTTGGGTAAATCTTCCAAAGAAAGATAAACTTACTGCTCCGAAATACCAGGCGCTAGTTGGATCGGAGATGAATAAAGTTTTACTTCCTGGCAATAGTGGCATAGTGAATGTGATCGCAGGAAATTTTAGCGATGCCAAAGGATCCGCTTCTACATTTACTGAAATAAATATGTTTGATATTAGCCTGAACCAAAATGGTGAAATGACAACGGGTATTCCTGCTGCGCATAATACTGCAATTTTAGTGGTTGAAGGAGATATAGAAGTTAATGGCCAAAATGCAGAAATGCACGATTTTTTTTATTTAAAAACGACGGAGAAGTTATTACCATCAATTACAGGACTCCTTCAAAGAATATGAATCAGGAAAGTTTGGTGTATTAAATTAATAAATAGAAATAATGGCTGAAGAATATAAAGTCTTTAATAATGAAAAGCTAATGCATTTTGAAATATATGAAGGTGATTCTATTGCATTCCTGGAATATCGTTATTACAAAAAAGATATTGCCTTCATACACACCGAAGTTCCTGAAATTATGGAAGGGCGCGGAATTGCATCAGCATTGGCAAAGCATGCCTTTGAGTATGCAAAAGAGCATAAAAAGTTCGTGATGGTTTACTGCCCTTTTGTTGGAGCTTATTTAAAACGCCATCCCGAACTTAGAGATCAATTAGACAAAGAATATCTTCAATAACTTCCTAAATATTTATGGGTAAGACTTAAAGTGTCGAATCAGGAGATAGTTTATTAGATAAAAACCCTTGCAACGTTTGCGGAATTAGGTACTTCAAAGAATGATCATCAGAACAAAAAGCAATATTATTAGGACTAATGAATTAATTTCGCCTGCTCAAAAAAGAAATTTTTCCGGGCAAATTTTGCCGGCTTTATATTGAATTTGTAAGATTATGAAGATACTGAATGTAATAATTAAATACCGCCTCTTGTTGGGCGTTTTCTTTCTGCTGCTGGCGATAGTAGTAAATATTGAAACCAGTTTCTGGCCTTCTTTTATTTTATACTTTATTGCTTTGATATTAATTGTTGGGCATTTTCTTTTCGGGCCAATGCGGCTTATACAGGGGTACATGGAATTGGGGGATATGGCAGGGGCTCAAAAAGTTATTGATTCTATATGGTTTCCCGGGTTGCTTATTAAGCCCGTTCGTTCTGTATATTTTACATTAAAAGGAAATCTCGCAATGGTAAATGAAGATTATGTAAATGCTGAAGCGCATATGAAAAAAAGCCTTAGCCTTGGAATGCCGATGAAAGAAGCTGAAGGCGCCAATCAACTTCAATTAGGAATGCTTGCTATGCAAAAGGGAAATATTAGAGAAGCAGAAAAGTATATTCGCCAGGCGATAAGATCAGGATTACCCGATAAAGAAAATGAAGCTGCGGCTTATTTACAGCTTTCCTCTATTATGATTAATAAGAGAGAGTTTCGTGCCGCTAAAGAATATTTCAGAAAGGTAAAAGCATGTAAACCAACAACCCCTCAAATTGTTGATCAGGTAAAGCAAATGGAAAAATATATTACGCGGATGCCGGGGTGAACCTCAATCCCACCCTCTCCCCAAGCGGGGAAGGAACTAACTTACAAGATCAAAAATTTAAAAAAGGCGACCAATTTATAGTCGCCTTTTATTTTATTTCTTATTTATTTTTAATAGTCTATGCAGGAACTTTTCTTGGTTTCTCACGCTCCCAAAAACGATGCTGCGCAATTGCTGAAATGAATCTCTCTGTTAAAGTATTAATATCATCACTAATAATGACACCTTCCATCATTGCAGTTTGATCACTTTCATCTTCAGGAAGCTTTCTTCCAAAATAAGTGGCCTTTAATACCTGTAATGCCTGCCCATCCGCAGCAATAGCTTTGCAATGTTTAAAAGCTTCATTCAAAAAATGTACCGCGTCTGGCTCTGCTTCAAGGGTTGCTACACTATTAGTTCCGCCGGGAACATACACGGCATCATATAAAACTGACGCAGTAGTGAGGAAAGACTTATATATTGGTAATTGAGTATCGTTTTCGCCGGTTATAAACCCAAGCCTGGGTGCCACCACTTCGCATACTGCGCCCTTAGCTGTCAATGCTTCTATTATTGCCATCACATTATTTTCATTAACACCATCTGCCGCAAGGATCGCAATCTTCCTTGTTTGTATAGAATCCTTAATTGTATTCGCCATACTTAATGCCGGGGATTTATTTAAAGATCCTTCAGGGTTTAATGACTTATATCTTTCCGGATCAGCATCTGCAGGCACATTTTGATTTAAAGGTTTATCCAGTGCTTTAGGAATATGTACTCCTATACAATAAGCAACTTCAGCTGCAAGACCATCATCTATTTGTGACAGCAGATAGAGCATTCGTTCTCTTATTTCAATCTTTTCAACTTTGCCTAGTTCAAAACTTAGTGCATCAGTTATATGATTTTTTTCAGGCTCAGACTGACTGTTGAAAAACAATCTTGCCTGGCTAAAATGATCGAAAAAACTTGCGCTTCTTTCCCTGATTTTATGTGCATCTATTCTTTCAGGATAACTTACAAATCCTCCTTCGGATGCTTTTGCCTGGAATGGAGCACCATCACCAATTCCATTTGGGTTATAACTCACCTTCCCTTTATTAATCATTTGCCGCATGTGGCCATCACGCTGATTATTATGAACCGGATTTATTGGCCTGTTGATAGGTATTTCCTGAAAGTTCGGGCCGCCAAGGCGAATCAATTGCGTATCAGTATAAGAAAATAAACGTCCCTGTAAAAGAGGATCGTTGGTAAAATCAATTCCTGGTACCACATGTCCCAGGTGAAACGCCACCTGTTCTGTCTCTGCAAAAAAATTGTCAGGATTGCGATTCAATGTCATCCTCCCTATTCTTGTAACAGGAACTAATTCTTCGGGAATAATTTTAGTCGGATCAAGAAGATCAAATTCAAACTTATGTTCATCTTCTTCCGGAACTATCTGAACACCAAATTCCCACTCAGGAAAATCACCTCTTTCAATAGCTTCCCAAAGATCCCTGCGATGAAAATCTGAATCTTTACCTGAAATATTCTGAGCTTCGTCCCACGCCACAGAATGCATGCCCAACAAAGGCTTCCAATGAAACTTAATAAAATTTGATTTGCCTTCTGCAGTTACAAAACGGAAAGTATGTACTCCAAACCCTTCCATCATCCTTAAACTTCGTGGAAGAGCCCGGTCGCTCATTACCCACATGACCATGTGTGCAGCTTCCGGGGTATTACTAATAAAGTCCCAGAAAGTATCATGGGCTGATGCAGCTTGTGGAATTTCATTATCAGGCTCCGGCTTCACGGAATGAATAAGATCAGGAAACTTAATAGCATCCTGTATAAAGAACACCGGCATATTATTGCCTACAAGATCAAAATTTCCTTCCTGTGTATAAAATCTTACAGCAAAACCGCGTACATCTCTTGCAAGGTCAGTAGAGCCCCGGGACCCTGCAACTGTGGAAAATCTCACGAACACCGGTGTTTGAACTTTGGGATCTTGCAAAAACCCTGCCTTGGTATATTTGCTCATGTTTTCATAAACCTGGAATATTCCATGCGCTGCAGATCCTCTTGCATGTACAACTCTTTCGGGAATACGCTCGTGATCAAAATGGGTTATTTTTTCACGAAGCAAAAAATCTTCAAGTAAACTTGGTCCTCTCTCCCCGGCTTTTAACGAATTGTGGTCATCGTTAATACGCAAGCCAGTATTGGTCGTAAGAAATTGATTAGTTGAATCTTCCTTGAAAGGTTCTAAGCTTTTTATTTTATCATTATCTGGTAATGAATTATTTTTTGATTTGTCTGGCATATTTAGTGTTTGTTAGGTATATTAAAATATTTCCGCGATGTATGAATTGTAACAAATGAAAGCAGGCAGGATTAAAGAGTATGAGAAATGCAACTGTTATCTATCCGGTATTACTATTTGGTTCCCAAGTTTGCTGCGATAGTTGTCAATAATTGATCAGCTTCTTTTTCTTCAGCCAGGGTTTGTCCAAGTAAATCAGAAATATCAGAATGGCCTAATGTTTTTGCAAGTTGTGAAAGGCCACCATAAGTCGCAATTTCATAATGTTCTGTTTTTTGTGCAGCCATAACAATTCCCTGGTCTCTTGCAGAAGTCCCACTGTCAGTACTTTCAATTACTCCTTCAGCTTCTTTTGAAAGACCTTCCATGGCATCACACTTTTTTGCCTGAGCTTTTTTCCCAAGTATTTCAAAAACCTGTTCTAGTCTTGACACATGCTGTTTTGTTACCTCGAGATGATCACTTAAGGCGCCTTGCAGTTCAGCCGAGGAAGCAGCGTTAATAAGCTTTGGCAGCGATTTTACCAAATGATTTTCTGCCCAGTAAATATCTTTTATAGAATCTGCAAAAAGTTTCCGGAGACCTGTTTCCCGGTCCTGGGAAGTGGCGGCAATCTTTGATTCTGCCGGCTCGAAGCCGGAAGAAGTACTTTGTTTGGAAGCTGTACTTTTTTTTGAAGCACCTTTTTTTGAATTTGAAGATTTAGCCATTGTTATGATTTTATGATTCATCTTTTGTCCCGAAATTTCATGCCGATTTTTCTTCATATATAATTAATTAGAAAATCTTCGAAAACATAATTACGAAAAAAAGTCTGGTATTATTTTCCACACATTACCCCCAAATATAACCTGCGGAATTTCTTTAAGACTTAAGTCAGTTATAGCTTTTTTACAAACTCTCGAAAGCCAAACTTATAGAATTTATTTATTCTTGCCTTAATCAATTAAGTATTTTCGCTCAACAAAATAATCCAATTCAATGAAGGAACGATTTTATTCGCTGGATGTTTTTCGCGGAGCTACCGTTTGCCTTATGATCATGGTAAATAATCCAGGAAGCTGGGATCACATTTATGCTCCGCTCGATCATTCACCCTGGCACGGGGTTACTCCCACCGATCTTGTTTTTCCTTTTTTTCTTTTTGCCGTTGGAAATGCACTGGCGTTTGTTTTGCCAAGGCTGGAGATTGCCGGCACGCAGGTATTCTGGAGAAAAATTCTTAAGAGAACTCTTCTGATTTTTTTAATTGGATTAGTTCTTAACTGGATGCCTTTTGTAAGATGGGATAATGATCATATTGTATTTAAACAATGGAGCTATATAGACGCTGAGGGAAATGCTGCCGGAGTAAGAATTCTGGGTGTATTGCAACGAATCGCTTTAGCTTATTTTTTTGCTTCAGTAATTATTTATTTCTTCAAAATTCGCGGAGCTTTTTTTGCCGCATGTATTATTCTTTTAGGCTATTGGTTTTTGTGTGTTGCAGGCAATCCATCAGATCCTTTTAGTTTATATGGATGGTTTGGAACTAATGTAGATAAAGCAATATTAGGTAATGCTCACATGTATCACGGTGAGATACGCAACGGTCATCCGGTAGTATTTGATCCAGAAGGATTTATGAGTTTGTTTGGCTCTATTGTACAAGTCATCTTTGGATATCTTGTTGGAGATTACATAATAAAAAAAGGCAAAACATCAGAGATGGTGAATGGACTATTTGTAGCAGGGGCTGTATTTCTCTTTGCAGGATATGCATGGGACATGGTTTTCCCGCTTAATAAAAAAATATGGACGAGCTCTTATACTGTGTTTACCAGCGGCCTTGCTATGGTAATACTTGCTGTAATGATCTATATGATCGAATTTAAAAAACACACGGGCTGGTGGAGTAGGTTCTTTGATGTATTTGGAAAAAATCCTTTATTTATTTTTATGCTGAGCGGAATACTGCCAAGGGTTTTGGGGCTTATAAGAATTCCATTTGGAACTGATGCGATGGGAAAGCAAATTTATCTTACACCCTTCGGATGGTTTTATGAAATTATATGCAAGCCAATTTTTCCTACCAATCTTAATAATGGTTCCTTATTGTATGCGCTTTGCATGATCACCTTTTACTGGGCGATTGTATGGTGGATGGATAAGAAAAAAGTTTACGTGAAAGTGTAAATATTTTTAAACGTCAGCGAACTTTGTAAGGCATTCAAGTAACCAGACACCTTAAATCAGGAGCCCTAAATTCCGGGATTCAAAATTGTGATCTTGTATGCTGTTTTAAAAAGTGCAGATTCACCGGGTTCAAGCGTTATAAATCCCATGTTATTATTAAAGGCATCCGGTACCCCGCTTATATTTTCTATAGCAATACTCTTACGATGAGGCGGCGTATAAACTTGTAAATACGGATAAGAATGATCCGGATGAATTTCAACTTCTATCCCTGTCTGCGGGTTTCTTAACACGCATAACGGCTGGCCGGCATCTACATTTAATGAAAAGCAATTATCAAAAAAAGCGGTTCCAATTTTTTTCAATGAAACAAAATCATTATATGGAATTAATTTTTTCGTTGGGATTAATTCTTTATTAAATTCAACCAGGTCATTCGATTGAAATTCCAGATGCAGATTATCAATAGTGTTTCCTAATGTAAAATATGGATGCCATCCATCCTGCATTGGGATTAAGCCTTCGTCTTTATTAATAGATTCTGTAGTTACTGTTAATTTATTTTCTTTTTCCAGTTGCCATGTTACAATACAATCGTAATCAAAAGGATATCCGGCATCTTCAGCTCTGTATTCATATTTCATAATTACATAAGCACGCAGTTCATCTGCATCTTCATCTACAATTATGAATTCTCTATCATACAATTTTCCATGTATCGCATTTTTTTCAAGATAAAATTTTTCAAACTTATAATCTTTATCACCAAAATGATAAGAGCCGTTATTAAGCCGGCAGACAAACGGTGAAAGCTTGCTTCCTAAAAATCCCTTTGTAACATTGTCTTTAAAATCATCAGCGCTGGTATTACTTTCTATTACGTTTACCTGGTTACCATTATTATCGGCGATAAATGCGTGAAGAATGGCTCCGCAGGAGGGAATTATTTCGGCAGTAGTTTTAGAAATCTCATCCCTAAGAATAATTTTTTTAAATCCGCTCTCTTCTTTTTTTAGAATTGAAAACATAGAAATTCTAAATTACTAAATGTGCAATTAATTCGATTCTAAAATTTTCATAACAACTTTTTCTTCGGGAGTAAGATCACTTTTATTGTCATTCTTTTCTACATTATCCAGCCCCTTAATATACTTTTCCAGCTTCTTGCTTTCATACAAAGAAAGTATTATTGGATGAACATAATATTTTTTACAAACTGTTCTCGTATTTCCAAGTTGTTCTGAAACAATATCAAGCGCTTCAACAATCCTTCTTTTCGTTTCTGCCTGCGTGTCGCAACACCCAATAGATTTTAATGCAAGAAAAGCCTGCACTGTCCCAGCCCAGGTTCGAAAATCTTTTGCAGTAAAATCACCTTTACTTATCTCTCTTATATAATTATTCACAAGGCCTGAATCAATAGAGCGCCGGTTATCATCTTCGTCATAAAACTGGAAGAGTTCCTTACCGGGCACATCCCTGCATTTTTTTATAATGGCTGCAAGCTTTTTATTTTTTAAAGTAATATCATGGGCAACTCCTTTTTTACCAACAAAAGCAAAGCTTACAGCATTGCCGTTAAATTTTACATGTTTGTCTTTTAAGGTTGTAAGCCCAAATGAGCCATATGTTTTTTCATAAAAACTATTTCCGACTCTTATATTAGTACGTTCCGTCAGGCATACTACTGCTGCCAGTACTTTATTAAGGGGCAAGCCCGGCATGCTTAAATCCCTTTCAAGTTGCAGCCTCATTGAGGGCAGTACTTTTCCAAAATCAATAAGCCTATAATATTTAGTGTGATTTCGTAGGGAATTCCAATGTGGATGATATCGGTATTGCTTCCTGTTTTTTACGTCAAAGCCAGTTGCCTGAAGATGCCCATTTTCTTTCTTACATATCCACACCTTTACCCATGCAGGAGGGATTACAAGATGTTTGATACGCAGAAGTTCTTCATCATTTTTAATTTTTTCTTCTTTAAAGTAATATTCAAATTTTCCCCCTTTCTGTCTTCTTTCAATTCCCGGTTCCTTATCAGTAACATAAACAAGATTGGCAGCTCTTGCAGTTTTTTCCTCATCTTTTACAATACTTTTTAATTTCTTTCTAGAAACTTTTAGAACTTCTTCTGAAGCAACGCTCATGTAATTCTTTTTATCCGTTAACAATTTCGCCCCCATTTGGATGTAATACCTGCCCTGTAATATAGCTTGCATCCTTAGACGCTAAAAATAAATAGCAGGGCGCAACCTCTACGGGTTCTCCGGCTCTCTTCATTGGTGAATCGCTTCCATGCTCTGCTGCCTTTTTGGGTGAAAATGAAGAAACGATAAGTGGCGTCCAAATTGGTCCTGGCGCCACTGCATTTACCCTTATGCCTCTATCTACAAGGTTGGAACTTAAGCTCCTGGTGAAACTAACAATAGCGCCTTTCGTGGAAGCATAATCCATTAATTTAGGGCTACCTCTATATGCAGTAACAGAAGTTGTATTGATGATTGCGCTTCCTTTATCCATGTGTGGCAAGGCAGCTTTTGTGATCCATATCATTGAAAAAAAATTTGTTCCAAAAGTAGTTAGCAACTGTTTGGTAGAAATATCTTCCAGTGTTTCACTTTCAAATTGTGTTGCTGCATTATTTACAAGAACGTCAATTTTATTAAATTCCTTTATAGTTTTTTTCACTGCAGAAATACAAAATTTTTCTTTCGAAATATCTCCTGGTATTAATAAACATTTTTTTTTATGTTCCTGTTCAATAATTTGTTGAGTTTCTTTTGCATCCTTATGTTCATTAAGATAAACGATTGCAACATCGGCTCCTTCTTTAGCAAATAGTACTGCAACTGCTCTCCCTATACCGCTGTCACCACCTGTTATCAACAATTTTTTTCCTGTCATTTTACCGGAACCCCTGCTATCCATATTTCTAAATTCAGGCCTTGGCTTCATTTTACCTTCATCGCCTGGCCGATCTTGCGACTGAGGTCTTTTCTGGATTTTTTTTGGGTTGCTTTTTTGCATAGAAAAAATATTTTAAAATGTAATCATCGAGGAAAAAATTCTACAACAAATATCTCATAAAAAAAGCAGGCTTGAGGCCTGCCATGTTTAGAGATAAGGAATGCTGTTATTCATCGGTTTCATTTGAATTTAAAAACCCATTATTCCCATTGTTTTTAACAATCTTTTCATCATCATTAATATCGTTAGCATTATCATTGTTTTTCTTTCCGCTCTTTGTTGCTTTATGAAGTTGCGTATCGCTTCCTGCTGGAGTTCTTGTACTAACGTGTGTATCATTTGTCTCAGTTCCTAATTCGTTACTACCCAGAGATGGCTGGGATATTCTTTCAGTGTCTGCCATATAAAATATTTTATGTGAAGAATATTTTCATAATGAAAATTATATGCCACAAATTATTTGCTAAACACTTAGCCCACCCTTATGTGCCAATGATCTTACTTTTACAAATGAATTACCTGGCACATGCATATCTTTCATTTGATGAACCCGACATTCTCACCGGTAATATTATAAGTGATTTTGTAAAAGGAAAAACAAAACATAATTATACTGAAGGAATTCAAAAAGGAATTCAGTTACACAGATCTATTGACACCTTTACTGATAACCATCCGGTAACTGCAAAGGCAAAGAGTTTTTTCAGGCCACGATACCGCTTGTATTCCGGGGCATTTGTTGATGTGGCGTACGATCATTTTCTTGCGTGCGATACTGATCAATTTATTAGTTACGGGAATCTTGAAAATTTTTCAAAACACGTATACAGTTCTCTTGAAAAGTATTTTGATGATATGCCTCCACGCTTTCAATTTATTTTCCCGCATATGAAAGCACATAACTGGCTATACAACTACAGGCTAAAAGAAGGTATAAGAAAAAGTTTCGCAGGCCTTGCATGGCGTGCTGTCTATCTTACAGAGTCCGAGATTGCGTTTGAAATATTCAATCAATATTACAATGATTTAAAAGATTGTTATGACGAATTTTTTCCGGATTTAAAGAAATTCGCACATGATAACTTAAGCAACCTTTTGGCTAATTAATTCCATCTATATTTGTAAATTATGAAAATTATGAAAAAAATATTTGTGTTATTTCTTGTTATAATAACACTCAACGCTCCAGCTCAAATGAATTCATCTCCATTGCCGGTGCTTGACAAGTCTCCTATGGATATGAGTTATTATCCCAATAATTATCCTATCCTCAAAATACAGGATAAGGCAACTGAACCCCTTATCATGCGTGTGATTTATGGCAGGCCGCAACTCAATGGCCGTAAAGTATTTGGTGAGCTTCAGGAATATGGTAAAGTATGGAGGCTTGGCGCAAACGAAGCAACAGAAATAGAATTTTTTAAAGAAGTAAAAATAAATGGCAAAAAAATAAAGAAAGGGCGCTATACATTATACGCAATTCCTTTTCCCGAGAAATGGACACTTATTATTAATAGAGATACAGATATTTGGGGAAGCTTTAAATATGATTCATTAAAGGATGTTTTAAGAATGGATTTAATTACTTCTAAATATCAAACTACGGAAGCAATGACGATTTTATTTGATAAAACAGCAAGAGGTGCAGATATGGATATGTTTTGGGATGATGTGAAGGTTTCTTTACCTGTCGAATTCTAACTATTTTATCATTTTAAATCATCTGCTGATTCCGGCAATTATTAATTTTCTGTATTAAATATGTAATTCAAATCCTGATCCCGAAACATATCGGGCCTTTCAGTACAAAAATCTAAAATCATTTGAAGCTCGAAACTAAACTAATTCACGCAGGAGTAGTACCAGACCCCACCACAGGTGCCATCATGACTCCAATTTATCAGACTTCCACTTACGTTCAGGAAAGCCCGGGAAATCATAAGGGATATGAATATGCAAGAACTCAAAACCCAACAAGGGATGCATTACAAAATTCATTAGCTGCAATCGAAAATGGCAAATACGGATTATGCTTCGCAAGCGGTTCCGCCGCAACTGATGCTGTTATAAAACTTTTAAATCCCGGTGATGAAGTGATTGCGGCTAACGATATGTATGGCGGAACTTACAGGATGTTCACTAAAATTTTTGAAAAATATGGATTAAAGTTCCATTTCATAAATATGCAGGAAGCGTCAGAGATTGAAAAGTATATTAATAAAAATACCAGGCTCATCTGGACGGAGACACCTACCAACCCGATGATGAATATTACGGATATTGAAGCCGTCGCTGCTATCGCAAAGGAACATCACATCCTGGTCTGTGTTGATAATACATTTGCTTCTCCATATTTACAAAACCCGTTGAACCAGGGCGCTGATATTGTTTTACATTCCGCTACAAAATACCTTGGAGGGCATAGCGACGTTGTTCATGGATGCTTAATAATGAATGATGAAACACTAAATGAAAAGCTACGATTCATACAAAATAGCACAGGAGCCGTCCCCGGCCCGCAGGATTGTTTTTTGGTTTTAAGAGGATTGAAAACTTTACACGTACGTATGCAAAGACATTGTGAGAACGGAGAAAAAATTGCGAGATGGCTTAAAAAAAATCAAAAAGTTGATAAAGTGATATGGTGTGGCTTTGAAGATCACCCCAATTATGCTATTGCAAAAAAACAAATGCGTGGCTTCGGTGGAATGATGTGCTTTATCCTTAAAGATGACAGCATTGATGCTGCTAATAAAGTGCTTTCTTCCACTAAGCTTTTTTCATTGGCAGAAAGTCTTGGAGGCGTCGAAAGCCTTATAGGGCATCCTTCAACTATGACACATGCAAGTATACCAAGGGAAGAAAGATTGAAAAATGGTTTGGTTGATTCTCTCATTCGTCTTAGTGTTGGAATAGAAGATGCTGATGATTTAATTGCTGATTTGGAAAATGCAATTGGATAATTTTCTTCTTCTTGATTTTCGCTTAAGAGTTATATTCAACTTAAAAAATGAATGGAGGAAAATGATCTAAAAAAATTTCTTGACCGGAAAGTAACCGAATACAATAATCCTTTATTTATTAAAGATGATCCTGTTTGCATTCCACATTTATTTTCGAAAAAGCAAGACATAGAAATAGCCGGATTTTTTGCCGCAATATTTGCATGGGGCATCAGGAAAACGATTATTAATAAGTGCACAGAACTATTGCATTTAATGGACAATGCTCCATACGATTTTTGTATCAACCATAATGACAATGATTTGAAAAAATTAATTGGATTTTGCCATCGCACTTTTAACGACACAGATTTACTTTATTTTATTTCATTTTTCAAATTTCATTATTCAAAAAACAAAAGCCTCGAAAATGCATTTTTTAATAAACACACACTTATTCAGCCTAATAAAATAGAAGCAGCTTTAAATTATTTTTACCCATATTTCTTTTCATTGGAACATGTGCCTTCAAGAACAAAAAAGCATATTGCCACGCCTGGCAAAAATTCCAGTTGTAAAAGATTGAATATGTACCTGCGATGGATGGTTCGTAATGATGGTATAGGTGTTGACTTTGGAATTTGGAAAAAAATCTCACCAGCTGAGTTGATTTGCCCCATTGACCTGCACGTAGCACGGGTTGCCAGAAAGTTCAATTTACTTAAAAGAAAACAGGTTGATTGGCAGGCAGCGGTTGATCTCACCAATGAATTGAAAAGATTTGATAAAAATGATCCGGTGAAATATGATTTTGCTTTATTTTGCTTAGGTATAATGGGAAAATATTGAAACATGCAATCTTCAAACGAAATATCAATTCCCCACAAAATCTTTGCATTGGCAAATGATATTGATCAAAAGAATAATAAATCAATAAAAGAAGAATTAATAAAATTGATCAATGAACTTATTAATAATGATTTTTCTTCTTTAGTGCAATTGCTTTATCGCATAGATATTGATGAAAATAAATTGAAACAAAATTTAAAGCAACATGAAGGCTCTGATTCCGCATCACTAATAGCAGAAATGATTATAAAAAGACAATTACAAAAAATTGAATCCGGCAATAAATTTTATGAAAATAAAAAACAGCCGGGTGAAGAAAGCTGGTGAACAAATGATTCGTATTTGAAATAAATCAACCAGGAAATTTTTACATCATAGGAAGGTTCTCAGAAACCTGGTAGTATTCATCAATCTTCCCAGGAATTAAACACTATCTTACTTAAAGCTTTCTCATCTTCTTTTTCTTTCTTTAAATCAAAAGTAGTCCCGAAGATTTTGTCCCAGAAATGACTGCTCACACCAAATCCATGATCATCGCTTTTATAATGATGCAGGTGATGATTTCGCCAGATAGGCTTCATCCATTTAAATGGCGGACGCCATGAATGAATAGCATAATGTATACTTCCATAAATAAGATAGCCTAATATAAACCCCGGGAAAAAAATAAAAACGTTTTCCCTAATAATGCCATAAAATATCAAGAATAAAATAGAAGAAACTATAAGACTTGGAACTGGTGGCATAAACAATCTTTCACGATCCCTTGGAAACTCGTGGTGGTTCCCGTGCATTACATAAACAATTTTTTGTGCCCGTGGGCTATCGCTTATCCAATGAAAAATGAATCGATGCATTAAATATTCAAAAAAGGTCCAGAAAAAAATCCCTCCTAAAAAAATTAATAAAGTTTGCAAAATTGAAAAATTAAATCGCGATAATGCAAGGAATGGCAGGTAAATAATTACCGGTAAATACATTCCCCAAATTACCAGCGGGTGGGTTTTGGTAAGATATTCCAGGTATTGATTTCTGAAGATCTGTGCCTGTCCTTTATTATGAATCTTTTCAAATTGCATAAACACTTTTTTCTTTTTCAAAATTAAAACAAATCTCAAAAAGTTTCTGCCGTTCAAATAAAATAATATACATGTAATAATAATTCATATCATTACTCCTTCTGTAAATAAATTTAACTTGCGACTTCACTGAAAATTTTTATTGATGAAATTAGTTTCTTATTTAAAAGAAGACCACGCTCAACTTGCTTTTCTTGTTGACGGAATGTTATATGATAGTGATAGGCTGCACCCTGAATTACCCGTAACTATGACGATGTTTTTAAATTTCTGGGAAGATATATTTCCATTGGCTCACTCAATTAACCGGGGGCTTGTTGAAGGCAATAAAAAGTTTACAGGTATTTCAATAGATGATGTAGAAATTCTTGCACCTGTTCCACATCCTGTCAGTTGCAGGGATGCGTATGCTTTCAGGCAACATGTAGCCTCGGCAAGGCGCAACAGGAAAGTTGATATGATACCTGAGTATGACCAGTTCCCAATCTTTTATTTTACAAATCATAATAGCATACAAGGGCCGGGTGAAATTATTTGTATGCCGGATCATTTTTACAAACTGGATTTTGAGCTGGAAGCAGCTATTGTTATTTGTAAGCCAGGCAAAAATATTAAAGCAGACGAAGCTGATGAATATATAGGTGGATATATGATCATGAATGACATGAGCGCACGGGGTTTACAAATGGAAGAAATGAAATTGAACCTTGGCCCTGCAAAAGGAAAAGACTTTTCTACAGTCATTGGGCCTATGCTCGTAACACCCGATGAACTGGAAGATTATAGAATTGATGCCAAAGAAAACCATGCAGGCAATGCCTATAACCTGGGAATGAAATGTTGGGTAAATGGTATACAGGTGAGTGAAGGAAATCTTGGAGATATGGACTGGACATTTGCGGAGATCATCGAACGTAGCAGCTATGGTGTTCAATTATATCCCGGCGATGTAATTGGCAGCGGAACAGTTGGTACTGGCTGTTTTCTTGAGCTTAACGGCACCGGAAAATTAAATGATCCCGATTACAAAGAGCAATGGCTGCAGGAAGGCGATGAAGTAGAAATGGAAATCGAAGGCCTGGGCAAATTAAAAAATAGTATTGCAAAAGATGAAAGTGAATTCTCAATTCTTGCATTGAAAAAGAATCTCTGAATATGTACAGGACACTTTTTTTAAAAGATCTCAAAACTTCTGAAGTATCAAATTTCCTTAATTCTGCAATAGCCCCGCGCCCTATTTGCTTTGCGAGTACTGTCGATGCAAGCGGTAATGTAAATCTTAGCCCTTTCAGTTATTTTAATGTATTTAGCGCAAATCCCCCTGTTATTATTTTTTCACCTGCGAGGAGAGTTAGGGATAATACTACAAAACATACATTACAAAATATCCTGGAAGTACCTGAAGTAGTTGTAAATATTGTAAGTTATGATATGATACAGCGTGTAAGCCTGAGCAGTTGTGAATATCCAAAAGGAACAGATGAATTTATAAAATCAGGTTTCACAAAAGAACCCTCACAACTTATAAAACCGCCAAGAGTAAAAGAAAGCCCTGTGCAAATGGAATGCAAAGTAATTGAAGTAAAAACTCTGGGGGAAGAAGGCGGAGCAGGAAACCTTGTTATTGCTGAAATTCTTATGATACATATTCATGAAAATATTCTTGATGAAGCTGGAAGAATTGATCAGCGCAAACCTGATCTTGCAGCCCGCCTTGGAGGCAACTGGTATGCAAGAGTAAATGCAAATAATATTTTTGAAGTAAAAAAACCAAATACTGAATTAGGTATTGGAATTGATTCTCTACCCGCCTCCATTAAGGATAGTAAAATCTTAACAGGAAATCACCTTGGCCAGCTTGGCAACGTAAATGAAATGCCATTTATTGACCCTGCATTTGAAGATGAAAAACTGAAAAATATTTTTCAATATTATTCAATAGAACCTGAAGAAATGGAAAAGGAATTGCATTTACACGCAGCCTCTTTGCTTAATGAAGGCAAAGTGAACGAGGCATGGCAGGTGTTATTGGCTTTGGCATAAAAAAATAATATCTTTATACTCATGAGTGCTGTAAAGCTTTTACCATATTATACCTACGAAGATTATTGTAACTGGGAAGGGAGATGGGAATTAATTGATGGAATTCCTTTTGCAATGAGCCCTGCACCAACACTCCGGCACCAATGGCTGGCAGCGAATATAATTTCTGAATTGAGAAATGCTGTTAGAAAATCTAAATGCAAGCGTTGTAAAGTCTACGATTTTATTGATGTAAAAATCAAAGAGGATACGATTTTACAACCCGACTGTTCAATTATCTGCAAACCAACTAATAAAAAATTTCTTGATTTCCCGTCTGCCTTAGTTGTTGAAATATTATCTCCAGCCACTGTTTTAAAAGACAGGCATACAAAATTTTCGCTTTATGAACAATTCGGAATTAAGTATTATTTAATTGTAGATGAAGTGAAAGAAGAAGTAGAAATATATTTCCTGGAAAATTCAAAATATATACTTCAAAAAAATTCTAAGGATACTCCTTTTACTTTTTCGCTCGACAACGATTGCAAAATAGATGTGCCTTTAAAAAATGTGTGGGAGTAAATTCTTTAAACGTTTTCTTTTAACTTTTTTTAATAATACGGGGTGCAATACCATTTGTACCTTGCCGTAATTTATTATGAAAAAATATCTTCTTTTTTTAATACTCTCACCTGCAACTCTTTTTTCACAACCAGCTTATCAATATAAAAACCTTGCACTTGAAGGCGGAGGTGTTCGCGGGCTCGCCTATGCAGGCGCTCTCGAAGTACTTGAGCAAAAAAATATTTTACAGCATATTGAAAAAGTAGCCGGCTCTTCCGCGGGTGCGATTGCCGGTTTAATGATTTCATTGGGATACAACTCAGTTGAGATTGATTCAATTCTACAAAATCTAAAAATTCAGCAATTCAATGATGGAAAAGATATTGTTGGGAAAATAATAAGAATCAAAAAAGAATATGGGCTCTTCAAAGGAAAGAAATTTGAAAAATGGATTGGGAAATTAATCGAATATAAAACCGGGGATTCAAATACTACCTTTTACGATCTGCATAAAAAACATTTGCTGGACAATAGATTTAAAGATTTCTATTGTACGGGCACTAATATTTCACGACAGCAACTCGAAATTTTTTCATGGGAAACATGGCCTCAGATGCAAGTGAAAACTGCCGTTCATATTAGCAGTTGCATTCCCTTTTATTTTAAACCAGTGGCAATTGATAGCATTGGAAATGAAGTTTACGCTAAAAAGCCTTTGCCAAAATATGACCTCTATGTTGATGGTGGCATGCTGTGTAATTTTCCCATCAATATGTTTGATAAATGCCCTGAGGGACATAGTCCGCTTACAAGTAAAAATGTCGAGTATAATTATGAAACCCTTGGGCTTAAACTGGAAAGAGAAAAGCAGGTACAGGAATTTGAAGAGAATAAAACGGAAATTGCTCCTTACCAAATCAAAAACATGAAGGAATATACCAGTGCAGTCATGAATCTTATGATGGAAAAACTCAGCCGAAATTCCGCCGATTTAAGTAATGAAAAGGGGCGCACTATTTATATCAGCTATGGTGAAATTTCAGGCAGGCCAAGAAAAATGTCTTTGGAAGAAAAAAAGATTCTTCATGATAATGGATTTGCCGCTGCTACACAATTTTTTAACTCCACTACCTCTATTTATTAATAAAGATGATCACTTTGTTCATCTCCATTTCAAAAGTTACCTTTGCAGAAAATTCAAATATTGTTTGTCAATTTTGACAAACTTTTTTATTTATTATTATGAATACCCAACATTTATCAGAGCAGGAAATTATACGGAGAGGTAAATTAAAAGAATTGACGGTCCTTGGTATCGACGCTTATCCTGCAGCTTTATACCCTGTTAATGCAACATCTGATTCTATTAAAAAAAATTACAAAGGGGATGAGAATAAAAGTGAGTTTGCTGATGTATGTCTTGCCGGAAGGATATTAAGTATCCGGGATATGGGTAAAGCGTCTTTTGCTGTATTACAGGATGGCGGAGGCAAAATTCAAATCTATATCAGGAAAGATGATATCGCTAACGGTGACGATAAGACGCTGTACGATATCGTTTGGAAAAAACTGGTGGACATTGGAGATATTATTGGAGTAAAAGGATACGTATTTACTACTAAAACGGGTGAAACTTCAATCCATGTTTCAGAGCTTAGTATACTATCGAAATCATTACGCCCATTACCAATTGTAAAAGAAAAAGATGGGGAAACCTTTGATGAAGTGACCGACGCAGAATTTCGATATCGCCAGCGTTATGCCGATCTAATTGTAAATCCGCATGTAAAAGAAACTTTTATAAAGCGCACAAAGATGATCAATGCTATGCGTGATTTTCTTAATAAGCACGGTGCCCTTGAAGTAGATACCCCTGTGCTTCAAAATATTCCCGGTGGCGCTGCAGCAAAACCTTTTATAACACATCACAACGCACTTGATGTATCTTTTTACCTTCGTATTGCCAATGAGCTTTTTTTGAAAAGATTAATTGTTGGTGGATTTGAATGGGTCTATGAATTCAGCCGCAATTTTAGAAACGAAGGTATGGACCGTACTCACAATCCGGAGTTCACCGTATTAGAGTTTTACGTCGCTTACAAAGATTATTTATGGATGATGGAAACTACCGAGCAATTGCTCGAAAAAACTGCTATTGCCGTGAATGGGAATACATTAGTAGCATCAGGCAATAAAGAAATAGATTTTAAAGCGCCGTACAAAAGAATAACAATGTATGAGGCGATCAAAGAATATACAGGCTTTGATATATCTGATAAAGATGAGGAAGGACTGCGGGAAATTTGCCAAAAGCTGGACATACATGTAGATAAAACAATGGGCAAAGGAAAACTGGTTGATGAAATATTTTCTGAAAAATGTGAACATCATTTTATACAGCCAACTTTTATAATTGATTACCCTGTAGAGATGAGCCCGCTTACAAAAAAGCATCGCAGCAAACCGGGGCTTGTAGAGCGTTTCGAGCTACTGGTAAATGGCAAAGAGATTGCCAACGCCTACAGCGAATTAAATGATCCGCTGGAGCAGAGAGCTCGTTTTGAAGACCAGGAAAAACTTATGGAACGTGGTGATGATGAAGCCATGTTTATTGACTATGATTTTTTACGTGCGCTTGAATATGGAATGCCACCTACAAGTGGTATCGGTTTTGGTATTGACAGAATATGTATGTTGCTCACCAATCAATCATCCATCCAGGATGTATTATTGTTTCCGCAAATGAGACCGGAGAAAGGATTAGAAGAACATAAAGAAAGAGATGGTATGGACGATCAATTAATTTATGATTAGGTTACTTCCTGTTCTTCAAATTGCATTTTGTGCAATTTATAATAATGGCCCTTCTGCTCAAGTAACTGGATATGTGTTCCCATTTCAATTATTTCGCCCTGGTCAAGCAGGATTATTTTATTCGCCTTGCGAATAGTAGAAAGGCGATGCGCAATAACAATAGATGTTCTTCCCTTAATTAATTTATCAATTGCGTGTTGAATGAGTATTTCACTCTCACTGTCTATTGAAGAAGTGGCTTCATCAAGAATAAGTATGGAAGGATTGTATAATATCGCCCTGATAAAAGATAACAGTTGCCTTTGCCCAAGAGAAAGTGTAGCGCCACGTTCCATCACATTGTAATCATAACCACCAGGCAATTGCATGATGAAATCATGTACTCCAATGATCTTTGCTGCATCAATTACCTGCTCTTTTTTTATAGCTCTGTTGCGAAGTGTAACATTGTCATATACGGATCCGCTGAACAAAAAAACATCCTGTAGAACAACAGCGATCCTGCTTCTTAAAAAAGCTACATCATAGGCTTCAATATTTTTATCATCGATTGTTATTTCGCCCTTTCTAATATGATACAAACGGTTAAGCAAACTTATAATTGAAGTTTTCCCACTTCCTGTATGCCCCACAATCGCAAGCGTTTCGCCGGGCTCAATATCAAAGGAAATATTTTTTAAAACATATTCCTCTTCATTATATGCAAACCATACATTCTCAAATTCTACTTTCCCTTTTACAGGACCATGATCAATTCCTTTATTTGTTTCCGGTGTAACATCAGTATTTTCCAAAACTTTAAATACTCTCTCACTCGCTACCATACCCATTTGCAAAACATTAAACTTATCAGCAATAACCCTCAATGGCCTGAACAATAAGTTTAGGTACATAATAAATGCGATGATAACACCAGCATTAAAAGCATTGTTGGCGCCCCACCACACCAGCAACCCTGTAGAAAATGCCAATACAATTTCCACCACAGGAAAGAAAACGGAATAAGCTAAGATTGCTTTTATGTTGGCATTACGATGCTGTTTATTTATTTCTTTGAATTTTCCAAACTCTTTATCTTCTACTGCAAAAGCCTGCACTACACTCATTCCTGTAATGTGCTCTTGTACAAATGCATTAAGAGCAGCAACGGCATTGCGTACTTTTATAAAAGATTTATTTACACTTTCTTTAAAAAAATAAGTAGCAATGATAAGAATAGGAAAGGGCGCAAGACTTATTAATGATAAACGCCAGTCAACAAAAAACATGAATAATAAAATGGATATTATTGATAAAAGATCAGAAATTATTGGAATAAGTCCATCCGAGAAAATATCATTTACTGATTCGATATCATTGATGGTTCGTGTAGTTAAGGTGCCAATGGGGGTTTTATCAAATTGCGAAAGATTATAATTAAGTATCTTTTTATAGACTGTTACACGAAGGTCTTTCACCACAGTTTGCCCCAGCCATGAGGTTAAGAAGCCAAAATAAAATCTCAGGCCCGTTTCAATTATGAGCATGCCTATCTGGATAACTGTTATAAGAATAAGCCAGTAAGTATTTCTGTCTTTGATAAAATGATTAACTGTGTACTGAATAAAATATGGCCGCAATGGAGAAAGTATCGCCAAAGCAATCGACAGAAATATAGAAATATAAAACTTCCTTTTATAAGGTGCGGCAAAAGCAAAAACTTTACGCAGTAAACCAAAGTCCAGCAATTTTTTGCGAATCTTCTTTTCGGGCATCGGGCAAAATTAATGGAAAAACCTCACCCCTCTTACCTGGGGGAGGACAAGGAGTATTATAATATTCGTAAACTTAAAATTATAAGATCCGGCTCATTTTGTATTCTTGAAAGCCCCTCGCCTGAAAGAGTTGGGGAGGCTACTGCACCACTTCACCGCTCCGGCTATAAGCTTTGATAAATAAAGCGCCAAGGTTTTTTTGTGGCGGAATATAGTCTTCGAAGGTTTCCCTTAATTCTCTTGGCGCTTTGCTGAAAGTATTTTCCAGGCCGCTCCACATCTCACGCCAGTCAATATTATTCCCGGCTCTAAGAGTATTGTCAAGAGCTTCAATTATAGGCTTATTCACATCTTTAGCGCCTGTTTGCTTGGTAGAAATAATATGTGCTTCAGGCGCATTTTTTAATATCTGGCTTAGGTTTTTATAACCACCGCATGACCCCAGCATAATGATCTTGGCATTTTCCGGGAGTTGCTGGATTGTATAGGTAAGATGATAACTATGGCCCCTGTGTATAACTATAGAAGGGGTTACTCCTATGTCGCCCATATAATCTATCAGGTCTTTCTGCGCATCAGCGTCTTTATCAGTTTCATTATCGAGAGGTTTGTTTGCATAAATCCATATAGGCTTTCCCTTAAGAGATTTTATTTCTATCCATTCGTTTTTTTGAATAACCTGCCACTCATTTCTTGGAAAAGAAGTAAGATAACTGCTGAAAGATTCTTTACCATCTTTATCTCCATAAAAAAATACTTGCTCAATTATGCGGCCTGTATCATCGGCAAGATAATTATAACTCACGGTGTACACCGGTGGTATTCCTATCTCTTTTGAAAGGTCAACACCATTCTTATCATCAGCAGAAAGAAAGATCATTTTTAAAAGATTATAGATTTTCCGGCCGTGCTCACTATTTTCTTTTATACATCTTTGCTCATTGTTTTTTACATTCTCCAGCATAGATTTTTGAAGTTCCGGATTGGTAATGCTTCCATAAGAATCTGCCACATCCACTGCATCTTCAAGCGTACCGGTTTTTTCAAGATTTGCCACAAAAGCCTGCATTAATTTCTCTGAATTTTCAGGCATTGTTTTTAAGAACACATCCAGCTTATTATAGCCGGCAGCCATTTTTATAAACTTTTTAAAATGGTCAAAATTTACGGACATTAATAAGGAATCTCCACGCGGAACTGCCCCCATCTTTTGAATCATTCTATCAAAAGAATATTTATAGCTCGAAGTGTAAATATCATTTTCTCCAAATACAATCATATAATAGAGATCCATTGCGTTCAGGGGTTCAATAGCCCGGAAGCGTATCGCAGGATTAGGGTTCTCGTGGAGGTTATTTATCGGGTTAATGAAATGCTGCACCGCTTTTGTTTGCAGCATATCTATAAGACCATTAGATCCAAGCATTGCAACGGGAGTATCTCCTCTTATCAGCCTGGTATAATATTTCACCTCAGTAGTTACTAATAATTTGTAATAACCCACACTGTCATATTTATTATCTGCAGTGCCTGCATATTTAGAAATATTTTCAATGGTCTGCCTGCCATTTATAAGGTCATCAAGAAAAGGGAAATAAAACAAGGCCCGGTTCAATGTGCTTAACTGAACAACGGTTTTTATGCGGGGATCGTCAATCTTTCTTATAAGTTTCCCCTGCCTGCTATTGGCAGACTGGGCAAAAGAATATAGCTGGCTGGGATTATTATTAAATGCATCTATTATAAGTGTATCAGCAAAAGGCTCATTCACATAAGGGCCTAAATAAGAAAGAATCCTGTCAGGATAGAGCTTACAAAACTTTCTGAATAAAATGATCTGGCTTTCTTTATAACCTTTATTGTCATTGAAAATTTCACTATTGATCATCCCCACTTCATAGGGCACTTTTTGGATTAATGGCTCCATACTCTCCCCCTTTAAATTTGCCCTGAGGATTTCGCTAAAATTATCCACAAGAAGAGGCGCTAAGGCTGGAGAAATCTTGTGTGCCCTCCAATCATTTGTGAATCCTTTTAAAAGATATTCAACATAGCGGAGATACCTGATCTTATCATTGTTGGTTGCAAGTTGTTTGGTACTTTCTATGTCGTTCCTTATCACATTTATTTTCCTGATGATCGCGTCCGTTACCTGTAGGTTTACTTCATTGTTGGGAGATACCTTTATCAATCCATCAAGGCGGCCATCAGCTCTATCAGCCCGCTTTTGTTCGTCTTTTATTTTATCATGAAATACCTGCCTGTTCAATGGGATATTGGTAGTATCATCACCAGCAAGGGAAGCAAGAGGAAGTAAAAAACATAATATAATTAAGTAAAATACGGGTCTCATAATTTTTTATCTCAGAGATAGAAGCAAAAATACTTCCAGAGGTTGCAAATTTACTTTATTGCTTAGTGTTATAAGCGATTATATCTGAATAACGTGCTGCATTCAAGTTGGATTAACCTTTTTTTAAGGAAGAGAAAGGGCTCCTTGTTATAATTTAAGGTAAAGACAAGGTAAGTTTTTATTTAAACCCAGTATCCCAATATTAAAAAATTGTAAACAACCCCAGCGGAATAATTTTTTGGTATAGGTTTGCGCATCATGGCACAGGAAACCAAACCCCGGACGATATTAATTGCAGATGATGAACCAGATATACTGGAGATTGTAAGCTTTAACCTGCAGGCTGAAGGATATGAAGTAATTGCTGCAAAGAATGGCAATGAAGCAATTGAAATGGCGAAAATCCATAACCCTGACCTGATAATCCTGGATGTGATGATGCCAGGTAAAACAGGATTTGAAGTTTGTAAAATTTTGCGCACCCTACCTGCTTTTGAAAACACTGTCATTATTTTTTTGACAGCGCTTAACGATGAAAGCACTGAGATCAAAGGGCTTGAAACAGGTGGTGATGATTACATTACAAAGCCCATTAGCCCCAAAGTTTTAACGAGTAGGGTAAATGCTTTGTTCAGAAGGATTATAAAAGAAACGGGCAGCGTGCTACAAATTGGTGACCTTAAAATCGACCGTGAAAAATATATTGTTACTTCCAATAATGAAGAGATCACACTTGCCCGCAAAGAATTTGAATTGCTTGCTTTACTTACTTCCAAGCCTTCAAAAGTTTTTTTAAGAAATGAAATACTTCATAAAGTGTGGGGAACAGATGTAATAGTAGGTGACCGCACTATTGATGTTCATATTAGAAAAATAAGGCAAAAGCTTGGGAGTGATTGTATTACTACTGTAAAAGGCGTTGGATATAAATTTCAGATGTAGCCTCCCCCAACCCCCTCCAGGGGAGGGGGCTTTGCAACCCACACAGTTACGCTGCACATTTATAATTTAAGCTTACAATATTTTAATACTACTTGCTCTCTCACCTTGGGGCGAGAGGTTAGGGTGAGGTTTAACATTTTGCATTACAACTATTCGTCATTACTATTTACATTTGGAATCAATTAAAAAAATCCTATGAAACAAATTATTACTTCTACAGCTTTACTGTTACTTGCTTCTTCGCTTTTTGCTCAGAACGATTCATCCAAAAAATTAGGTGGATTGTTTAAAAAGGCGAATTCAATTCTATCTAAAAATTCTAACTCATCTTCAGGTTTATCTACTGGTGAAATTATATCGGGGTTAAAAGAAGCGTTATCATTAGGTGCGCAAAAAAGCGGTGATAAACTTTCTGCAACTGATGGTTTTTTTAAAGATGCTGCTGTAAAAATTTTATTGCCGGAAGAAGTGCAAAAGGTGGAAAAGAAAATGAGAATACTTGGAATGGGTAAGCTTGTAGATAATGCTATTCTAAGCATGAACCGCGGAGCTGAAGATGCTTCGAAAGCCGCAGCCCCGATATTTCTCACTGCCATAAAAAAAATGACTGTAACTGATGCGCTTAAAATATTAAGAGGAACTGATACTGCAGCTACTGGCTATTTGAGAAATGCTACAACTCCAGAGCTTGTAAGTGCTTTTCGCCCCGTAATTGAAGAATCTTTAAAGAAAGTGGATGCTACTAAATACTGGAACAATGTATTCACTACTTATAATAAATTTACAACCAGCCCGGTTGATACTGACATTAACAGCTACGTTACCACAAAAGCGCTTAATGGAATATTTTACTATGTAGCACAGGAAGAAGTAAGTATAAGAAAGAACCCCGCAGCAAGAGCCACAGATATTTTGAAGAAAGTTTTTGGGGGGAAGTGATAACACGATTTTTTTGGTAATGTAACACGAATTAAAACATCGTACATCTTACGTATCTCTTCACTTGCATTCTCCGCAAGTGCCTGTTACTACCATCTCAGAGCGTGTGGGAGTAAAACCACCAGGCAATTTTACCATTGGAATATTTACATCATCAAGGCAAATTGTTTTCTCGCATTCTCCGCAAATAAAATGAACATGGTTATCATGATGATGCCCGGGTGCGCAATCATTTTTACACAATGCATATTTAATAGAATTATCAGTTGTTGGTATAAGATGTATGATGCCTTTTTCTACAAATGTTTGTAAAGTTCGGTAAACCGTTACCCGGTCAAAAGATTCACCGGTGTTTTTTTCAATGTCCGCATGTGAAAGCGCACCATCTGATAATAAAAAAAGTTCAAGAATTTTTTGCCTGCTACCGGTTATGCTTAATCGGTTTTGTTTTAATATCTGCGTTACTTCGTTGTTCATTTTTTAAGAAGGATTATTATTAAACGGAGAATGATTGAAAGTGCCTTTTTCTATTGGCTCTTTTAATAATTTTGAAATGTCCTCTTCGAGTTTATCTATCTCATCGGGCTTTAAACCATCATAGATTCCACGTACCCTCATTTGTTTATCAACCAATGCAAAAAATTGTGTATGAATAAAATGATCTTTGATATCTATGCTGTTATTTTTATCATTATCGAGCAAATAGCTTACCCGGGCCATTTTATACAACGAATCTTTTGACCCTGTTACAAAATACCATTTGGCAGGATATTCCGGGTTTTTACCGATCATTTTTTCCTGATAACGTTTCATTAGTGGCGCGGAATCTGTTTCGGGCATAGAGGTATGTGAAACAATAGCGAAATCACTTTCATTTTTAAACTTATTATAGACAATCTTCATGTTCTCATTCATCTTTGGGCATATGCCTTTACATGTAGTAAAAAAATACTCTGTTACATAAACTTTGCCTTCCACATTATGCTGGTTTACGGTATTGCCATCCTGGCCGGTAAAAGTAAAATCCTGGACATAATTCAATATTGGCAATTTTGATTTGTAATAATCAGTTCCTGAAAAAAGAAGAAAATAAAAAACGGTTAATAGTACCAAAAAAAACCCAGCGAATAAAAGAAGCTTTTTTTTCATTATTAACTATTGCTTTAAAAGAGAAATAAATCTTGTTACAAAATTAACCTTGGCATTCAATAATAAGGTTTTAAATGGTTGCATCAATGTTGCAAATTTACTATTTTTGCATTTAATAATTTTATGAAGACGCTTATAAACTGGGATTTTTTTGGAATGCTCACTTCGATTGCCTGTGCGGTGCATTGTGCAGTTCTTCCATTACTTGTAAGCTCATTGCCTGTATTTGGCATTAATATAATAAACAATTCGCCCTTCGAGTGGTTGATGATATCTGCTGCTTTTATAATAGGAAGCATTGCGGTCCTTCATGGCTACCGCTGCCACCATAAAAGCCTTATCCCATTTTATCTATTTACAGCAGGATTTATATTCCTGGTAATTAAACAGTTTTTCCATGACAAGGAATTTATTTTTCTTGCCCCGGCAGTATGTTTTATTCTCTATGCCCATTTTTTAAATTACCGCTATACGCGCCAACCTAAAGCAAATAATCTTTAAATAAGATTAGCGCTCCGGCACTTTCAAAGTAAAATTTCCACTACATTGTAGCATCTATATATTAGTTTATGAAGCAAAGAATTATTACAATTATTGTTTTCATTTCATCTTTCATATCTACTTCCCTCTTGGCACAATCTGATGATGAAACTAAAATCAGGAAAGTTTTAAATAACCAGGAAACTGCATGGAACGCCGGCGACATTGAAAGTTTTATGAAAAGTTATTGGCAAAGCGACTCACTTTTATTTATTGGTAAGTCAGGTGTAACTTATGGCTGGAAAAAAACACTAAACAATTACAAAAAAAATTATCCAGATACCGCTGCTATGGGCCATCTTAGGTTCAACCTGGTTGAATTTAAACCTTTATCTCCTGGATATTATTTTGTGGTAGGTAAATGGCATTTACAAAGAACTATTGGTGATATTGGAGGTCTTTTTACTTTAATTTTCAGGAAAATTAATGGCATGTGGCTTATTGTTGCAGACCATAGCAGCTAACCAATTTTATAAAACATAATTTAAGAATACGGCATTTCATTTTTATGTAGTCTTCTAGCCTTGTAAAAAACCAAATTTTACTCTTCGTCAGGATACTCATCGGAATTGATTTTATTATTTATAAAATATACGCTGTCTACACTTTGTAAAATATTTGAACAAGTGGGATTTTGTAATTTTGCTTTACAAAGACGATGGTGATTACATATTGAGTAAATCTCAAACTACTAAATTTACATTTTGTTCCCTTTAAAAAATTTTTCCCCGCAACAGGTTTCAATCATTACTTCTTTCCCAATCGGTCTTATGGCCGGCATGGCCGTATATATTTATGGCGTGGGAATTTTACCGGCTGTCTCTCTTTTTATTTCGCTTTGCATAGTTTCATATGTTATTATCTATTTAATGATAGAGCGTTTTGTTTATCGTAAAATCAAAATTATCTACAAGCTTATCTATCAAACCAAAGCCAGTAAAAGAGAGGAATTTTATTACAAAAATATTTTACCCCAAAAATCAATTGAAGAAGTAAGTGCAGATGTTGAAAACTGGGCCGTACAGCATAAAGAAGAAATTGAAGTCCTGAAAAAAAATGAAGTGTTCAGAAAAGAATTTTTGCTGAACTTATCTCACGAATTGAAGACGCCGATTTTTGCAATACAGGGTTATGTCGATACTCTGCTAAACGGTGCAATCGACAATGATGAAGTCAATAAAAAATTTCTTGGGAATGCCTCAAAAAATATTGACAGGCTTGTAAATCTTGTAGATGACCTTGATGAAATAACAAAGCTGGAAAGCGGCGAGCAATTATTATACACTCAAAATTTTATTATACAGGACCTTATTAAAGAAGTTTGTGAATCACTCTCAATTAAAGCAGACGAAAAAAAAATTAAGTGTATAATTAAAAAAGGCTGCGAGCTGCCTCTTACAGTTTTTGCTGATAAAGAAAAAATAAGACAGGTATTGATAAACCTTGTCGACAACGCATTAAAATATGGAAAACAAAATGGGATTATCGAGGGCAGCGCTTATAAAATTGATGGGAAAAAAGTGTTGGTAGAAATAAGCGATGACGGCCACGGAATAGCAGAAGAACATTTATCCAGGATATTTGAAAGGTTTTATCGCACCGACCTTGCACGCACCCGTAAAGTGGGAGGAAGCGGGCTTGGTTTATCCATAGCCAAACATATAATGGAAGCACATAACGAGACCATTCATGTAAGAAGCAAAACCGATGTAGGAACTACTTTTGGATTTACGTTACCCACTGCAAGAACAACTTGATTATTCCCGGAATTTTGTTTTTATACCATTGCCTGCTCTCATTTAAAAAATTTTGAGCCTGAATATTTTTCAAAAAAAACCTGGCAGATAATAGCTGATCCAACCCCGATAACTGCTCCACCTAACACATCGTCCATAAAATGTTGTGCAAGATAAATGCGGCTATAGCCAACTAATATTGCTCCTGCCAAAAACATTATAGAGTAGTTTTTATTTTTTGTTGCGAAACTAAGAACGGCTGCCAGCGCAAAAGCTGAAGCTGTATGCCCCGATGGAAAAGCATGAAGGTTATGAAGCGTAACATCATCAATAAAATATTGATAGTTAGTTTCTTTTAAAAGAATTGCAGGCCTTGGCTCAAGAATGAAATATTTTAAAACCTGTGCAATAGCTCCGGAAATTGCATAACTGCTTAAAACCATAAAGCTTAAAAGCCGTCTTCGTAATAAGAAAAGTAGGATTCCAAGTGCAATGCAGAAAAAACCATCCCCAATGTAAGTGGCATAAATAAAAAAATAAGTAAGGATGCCTGAATGATACGCATTCAGTAAATAAAACCCATCCTTCTTAGTATAAACAAGCAATATAAAAATTGATACAACAACAAATAAAAAATAGCCTAAAAAAAAGAGCCGGTTGTTTTTGTATAATGATTTTAAATCCATCAGTTTTATGGTTCAGTATTTTCAAAACTAATGTATAAGAAGTGATACTTGATATTTTAAAACGCAACCTGCATTCTGCAAGTTTGGCGGCGCTACAATTGATATATAGAAACTTCAACCAAAATAAAAAACCACCCCCCATGATTGGGAGGTGGTACAGCATGAGAAAATCTGTTTTGCTTACGGAAAATTTTATTCCTATTAATTAAATTCTTTCAATCCTTATAATAGGTATTAAAAGCTGAAATATACTTATACTTCAAAGAGAATAAATATATGTTACGTACGCGTTATCGGCATGTTGTTTAAATATTATTTAAAAAGTGAAAAGTGAAAAATGCCCCTCATAAATGAAGAGGCGTTACCGCAGGGAAAATCTGTTTTGCTTATGGATCTTAATATTTTCCATGTTTATTAAACTAGCTTATGACATCCCAGCTTGTAGGCATTTCTTTTTTAGGTTTTTCATCACCATCGTCATTTGGTCTTTTATCATCTTCAGTCTTTTCATCGGCTTCTTCCTTTCTATCCATATTTTCCTCGGGATTAGCTGTCGAATTTTCAGTGCCGATACTGGTATTGATATTCTCCATATCCTCCTCAGAAATAGTGTCGTTAATATCCCGCAAATGTTTATGTATTTTATTCCTTGTAGCTTCATCAGAAGGCAACTGATTGTGTGAATCTCCGGCCGGTGCATTTGATTTTTCTTCCATGATTTTATTTTAATTAATATTAAAAAATTTGCCAATAAAAACCACCTCTTGTAAATGAGAGGTGGTTCAGACGTGAGAAAATTCTGTTTTGCTTACGGAAAATTTATATTTTATTTCTTCAATTAAAACTTAGTCCAGCCTTTGAACCATGTATCACCAGCGCCTACAGCACCGCGATAGCTTACAGGCGTAAATCCTTGCAGCAATTTTACATGTGAAAAACTCGCACCAGTTAAGGCGGGCGAACCGGCAACAGGAGTAAAATCAGGATTAGTGTAATTATATGCTGCAGTTAATTGCACGTCACTATTATTAGTAAGTATTGTATTACCACTTGTTGCTAAGTTGAACCAAGCCAGGATGGATGCATCTGTTGCTCCTGTAGGTGCAGCAGTACTTGGCGCATATTTTACCGGAACATTACAACCCCCAATAATTGTATTTTGTACAAATAAACTATCTGGAATATTATTATCAGTAGGATAACCCTTACTTGCATCAATTAATAAACCGATAGGCCATCCCATTATGATAGAATTAAAAATTGATTCTGAAGAATTTCTCCTGATTTGCGCGCCGGCAAGAAACAGGTTACTACCCATATTGGTTAAAGTTTCTCTTGGCCCTATTACCGTCATATTGCTAAAAACTGCTTTCGTTTTCGGGGTAAGCTGGCTACCATTTGCATCATTGTCACTTTCAAAGGCTTCAGATTTTGATATATCCGCAACAGCTGAATCTCTTAAAGAAATACCAAATTGAACCTTCCCGGAAAAGCCATTATCAGTATCGAAATCATCATCTAATGTTCTGAAGGAAATGAGGTGTGTACAATTTACTGTACCACCAAACCATTCGAATGAATCATCATTAGCGTAAGAAACCTGTACATAGTCTATGACTGTTCCGCTACCAACTCCACCAAAAGTTAAACCGTTAATTTCTTTATCAGGCAGGAATGCGTAACCTGCATATTCAATACGAACGTATCTTAAAATACCACTGTTGTCAACAGGGTTTTGACTCTGTGTTATTGGAGTGCCATATAAGCCAAGCCCATCGCTGTTATTAATACCACCTTCTATTTCGCCTATACCCTGTACACCATTGAAAGACGAATTAGTTGGAGCATTTCCTAATAAAATAACACCAGACCAGTCGCCACGTGTTGGATTAGCCGCTTCCGATGTGAAAACAATTGGCTTATCGGCTGTTCCATCAGCAATAATTTTTGAACTACGGGTTATTACAAGACCACCTTGCTTGTTCAATTCACCAACTATCTTGGTACCTGGCTCTATAGTAAGTATAGCACCATTGGTAACATAAACAAGCCCGCGAAGCTTATAAACAACATTTGCTTTAAGGGTTCTGTTAGCTGTAATCCTTCCTTCAAGAATGGGATTGTCAGTTGTACCTCCGCCGGTTGTATCTATAACCGTTGTGGTGCCTCCATCAACTTCAATTTTACGGCAACCAGTGGCAATTAATCCAACAAATGCCGCTAAATAAAATAATTTTTTCATGCTTCTTTTTTTTGAAATTTTTATTTGAATTCTATTTTAGATTATAAGAAAATGAGATATTAAAATTGGAACCATACTTACGTTTTATAACAAGAAGGTCAGTTCCATCATACTTCCTGTTATTATTTACATCCAGGTAAAAATTATCAGCGTGGTTCAGTATGTCTGAAATATTGAGCTTGATTTCCCCGGTATTTTTAAGAACTTTTTTTGCAATTTGAAAATCAAGCAACGAGCGATGCTGCTCGGTTACGGGAGCAATATCATTTCCGCCTACATAATAAATTCTGTCTCCTATCTGGTTAAAAAGTAGTGTTGTATTGATTCCACATTTCTCAATATCATATTGTAAAGCAGCATTTATTACATAAGGGCTTTGGCCTTGCATCGGGCGATCAAGATTAGCACTTCCTTTTTTTACCCTGTTGTATATATATGATAAATTGGTTTGAAAAGTAAAGTTTTTCAATGCCTCAGCGAAGTACAGCTTTTTTCTAAATTCAAGTTCTCCTCCAAAGCTATAAGCGTTATCAGCATTTATATAATTGAAGGTGCTTGAACCACCTGTTCCGCTTTGATTAAAAAAAAGCTCAATAGGAGATTTGAAATATTTATAAAATGCACCTACAGTAAATAGTTCACCAGCCCGTGGATAAATTTCGTACCTGATATCTGCATTTGATACTTTAGTGCGCTCCAGTGCTTTATTACCAGTGATGGTTGCACCCAAATCAAAATCATAAAACGCAAAATCACTTAATTCTCTAAACTCAGGCCTGATAACCGTTTGAGAGCCCGACAACCGCAGGTTAGTTTTACCGTTTAATTTATAAGTAATATTTACTCCCGGTAAAAAGTCAAGCACTTCTGTATGAAGAAAACGCCTGTCGCTTTGCTTCAAGCTTCCAATTACCTGGTCGTAATCTTCGAAACGCACACCGTATGTCGCTCTCAACCTATCAGTAAATTGATTATCTAACTGCAGAAATCCGGCATTCAAAATTGTATTGGCAATATATCGATATTGATCCCCTGCTATTTCGTTGAAAGCAAATTTGTTGTCGGTACCATTTCCAAAATTTTCAGGGCTAAAAACTTTATCGGCAGGAAGCTGGGTGAGAGCCTTATTATCTGTCGGCAGATAAACTGAAAATGGCCTTGAATCGAATAACCTGTCTTTAACCTGGAAAAGGTATCCTCCTTTTACAGATTGATCCTGGTTAAAAAGCTTAAACGATTTGCTAAGATCGCCACCTGCTGTATAATTATAATCATTTAAAAAACCATAATAACGGCTGCCGGATTTTTGCGACGTCTTTGAAGGCCCAATTAATAAGAAGTAAGGATTGCTGGCATCTCCGGGATCCTGGTCATATTGAATTCTTCGCTGGTCAGGTATATATTGATCGAGAATATTGAAACTTCCGTACCAGTGAAGTTTTGCTTTATATTTTACTAAGTTATGATCGCCTGAAATACTGGTATTGAAAAAGGTATTTGTTTTCAAAGCGAGCTCTGTTGCCCTGATATTTTCACCATCGAAGGAATTGAAATCAAAATCTTTTCCTGTTCTTGCGGTAACATAATTGGTGGAGTTAACATTAATAATATTTTTAAAAGAAATTTTATTATTGCTACCTAATTGCAACGTGACGTTTGCAAGTCCCCCCCAAAGTATATCCTGGCTGTATTTTTTATCACTATAATCATAAGTAATAAAAGGAAGGTTATTCTGTACCCCAAATAACCTGTTATTAATATAGTCAGTGCGCTTGTTAGACTGGTTGTAGTTAATTGCAAATACAGCCCCCAGCTTACTTTTTTCTCCAAGCTTTTTATTAAACCCACCACTTAGCTGGACATTCTTGTTAAGAACAGGAAAAAAGGTTGAAGAGTTTTTATCAGCACTCCAGATGTTTTTAAATAGTTTGCCCAATTCAGTTTTACCTGAAGGATCCATTACATTATATTTTGATTTCACTGGTAGTGCATCGGGTATTGCCCTGAAGCCATCGTCCATACCCAGCCAATCAATCTTTCCCCCTTTATAACTGTAATAATCTTTACCAATTGTTTGGGTATTGAAACCTGTGCCCACAACAATATTCAGGTAATTTTTAGCAGGAACATCTTTAGTATTCACCTGCACCAGTCCTCCGGCCCACTCACCCGGAAGCTCGGGAACAAATGCCTTATTAATAATAATATTATCAATCATTCCCGCAGGAAAAATATCAAATGAAAAAGTTTTTCTATCGGGTTCTGTAGTTCCTAATAAAATTCCATTGAGCATAGTTGCGTTGTATCGGTCATTCAATCCACGCACTATAATGTATTTACCTTCCTGTATTGAAGTACCCGGAATTCGTTTTAAAACCTCACTCGTGTTTTTATCAGGAGAACGTCTTATACTTTCAGCAGAAACAACTTGTGCAACTGTATTGGTGTTTTTCTGGTAAGCAATTAAGGCAGCAGTAGTTTCTTCCCTCCTTGTTGTTCTTATTACTATTTCAACTTCAGTTTTTGTAGCAGTTTCTAGAACTATATCAAGGTTAGAAAGCGCATTGGGTGCTATTTCTACATTTTCTATTTCTTTAGTTTGATAACCTACAGAAGAGACTCTAATTATTTGGGGCTTTGAGGCAGCTAAAACAAGAATAAAATGACCGTCAATATCTGTTGCAACTCCTTTGCTATTGCCGACAACTGTTACCGATACACCGCTTAAAGTTTTGCCTGTTTTTGAATCAGTAATTTTACCTTCAACCTTGCCTGTTTGAGAGTAAGTGGAGAGAGAAATTGCCGTAAAAAAAAGCAGGTATAATATATATCTCATGCATCATTTTTTTGATGCTGCAAAGAGAAGAAATGCATGTTATGTGAGCGTTACCTGAATGTTATCTAAAGGTTATGAAAAAAATAAGCGTAATCAATTATTAATGATAAAATCGGAGGATTTTTTATAAAAGACAACAGGGAAGTTTCAGTATTCTAAAACCTGAATTGCACGCGACAAGTGAAAATATCATCTTTTACATCCGTAGCGGATCCTGGCAATTGAGTTTTTTCATTCCAAACTTTATCATACCAAAGCACCAGTTTTAAGTTTTCATTTATATAATGAATATATCCAAATCCCAGGGTGGAAAATTTAATATCAGCAGCAGAAAGATTACTTCCTGGTTCACCAATGTCATTTGCTGATACTGAAATATTGGGATCATACCAATCATATTTTATTATGAACTGATGTGCAGGGCTTATAAAATTCTGAAGAAAATAGAAATAAGCGCCATCAAATTTTCTTACATAATAGCTACCACTGGGATCGGGAAGCACTGCTGGTGTTTCAGTATTGTTAGCCAATCCCGTTTGTTTACCTGTGATGTATTCTGCTCGCAATTCGGTAAAGCCCGCTTTACACTTTATTTTTAATTGTGCATCAGCACCATAATATTTACGGGGCGCTATCTTACCAAGGTTGGTTATTGATGAATCAACATTGAAATTTTTATTAAAATGATTAACTGAATAAATATACCGGGTGCTTTGGAGAAGGCCGCCATTAAAGTAAGATGCTGCCAGGGAAAGCAGAAGGTTTTTTGCAACAGGATACGGCTTAAGCCCAGCCCTTGTTATAAAATCTTTATGGCTATCAAAATCCGCTGAAGCGGTAAGGCCTTGCCCATTAAAAAGCCCGGCATCAATCTTAAGATAGCGAAGTGGATGATTTTGCCTACGTGGCTCCAGTGAAATCATCATTCCAAGGTCACGTTCAGTTTTCATTAATATCTGGCTCATCCGTCCCCGCTCCGGGCTTTCCCTGTCGGAGGAGGAAAGGTTAAGCTCATAGCTAAATGGCCGGGCGAACATGCCGGCAGCAAAAGAAAAAAGCTGGTATTTATTCTCAAAAACCCTTCCCCAAAAATCCCTGATGAATACGCCTCTTTCAGAACCATCAAATTGAAAAACAAATTGCACTGAAGCTTTGTTAGTTTTATTAAACCTCACATATTCAAAGCGTATCCTGCCACGTCTTAGCATAAAACGATTATTTACATTTGGCGGAAAATCACCACCAATATAACTTTTTGCCCCCTTTTGCTCCGCAAATTGAAACTGCGGCTGAATATAGCCTCCCAAACGAATGTGATCAAAGCGTTGCGAAACGGATAACACAGACTTACCAATATCCTTAGTGGTATCTACCATATCCATTAGAAATTGAGATTGGCAGTGAAATCTCAGAAGCGAAAACACGGCAAGAAGAATAAACCGCATAAAATAAAAAAAATATTACCAAATATAATGCAATTGATATCTTGTGTTAAGAAATCATTAACAAACATGGAAAAGGGGATATAAAAAACGATAGTCCTACTTTTGCGCAAATTCGTTATTCATGGCTCTTAACTCAATATTAAAAATTTTTCTTCCAAAGGATAAAGTGTTTTTTCATTTATTTGAACATGTGTCAGAAACAGTGATACAGATGGCGGCAAAACTAAAGGAAGTTGTACATGAAAAAGACTTTGAAAAGCGGGCTGTGCTCATAAAAGAAATTGAAGATCTTGAGCATGTAAATGATGAATACACACATCGCATATTTACCGAGCTTGGAAGAAATTTTATTACTCCATTCGACCGGGAAGATATTCACTACCTGGCAACAGCACTGGACGATATCTGCGATTATATTTATGCATCTGCGAAAAAAATAAATTTCTATAAAGTAAATCCTGATGATGTAGGGTTTCATAAAATGGCCGAGCTTATATCAAATAGTTGTGGTGAGGTGCGCAAAGCTGTAGCGGAATTGCGAGATATGAAAAACCTGCGGAGGATAACTGACGCAATGGTATCAATAAACAGCATTGAAAACCAGGCAGATGATATTTTTGATATGAGCATTGAAAAACTTTTTGAAACAGAACCGGATGCTAAAGAAGTAATTAAAAAACGTGAGATATACCAGGTAATGGAAATCGTAACCGATAAATGTGAAGATGCAGCCAATGTTATAGAATCAATCATAATTAAATACGCATAACTAATTGGCTAATTAGCCAATGTGATAACTAGCCAATTAGCACATTATCACACTTATCACATTAACATATGACTTTTCTTATCATCGTTATTGCTTTCGCTCTTATTTTTGATTTTATCAATGGCTTTCACGATGCGGCAAATTCAATAGCTACAGTTGTATCTACAAAAGTGCTTACCCCATTCCAGGCTGTAGTATGGGCTGCTTTTTTTAATTTCGTCGCCTTTTTTATTTTTAAAGATCATGGCGTAGCAAAGACCATCGCAAAACTGGCAAAGCCTGAATATGTTACACTCGTAGTTGTTTTTTCCGCACTTATTGCTGCCATCATATGGAATCTTCTTACGTGGTGGCTTGGTATTCCTTCCTCATCTTCACATACTTTAATTGGAGGTTTTGCCGGGGCAGCTATTGCTCATGCAGGTTTTAATGCGGTAAATGCGGAGCCGGTAATCAAAACGGTTGGGTTTATTTTTATAGCTCCTTTGGTAGGTATGGTTGCCGCGTATATCATTTCTATTTGGTTTATAAATTCATTTCGAAAGGGAGTGATCCCAAAAATAATTTCAATATGCGTTATTGCATTTGTGTTTTTCTTTCTCAGCCGTATATTGGAATTTGACAATTCTAAAATAGTATCGCATTATGAAAGTTATCCAATGCGGGTAATATTTTTTCCAGGTAATTTCAAATGGTTTCTATTGGCATTCATACTAATTGTAATGGCAATATTTACCTTTTACCTGAATTCTTTAAATACTATCAAAGCGCATAAATGGTTTAAAAGATTACAGTTGGTATCTTCTGCCGCATTCAGTATAGGCCATGGGGGTAATGATGCGCAAAAAGTTATGGGAATTATTTTTGCAGCTCTTGTGGCCCATGGAACTATCACAGAAAACTCGCCCATGCCTTTCTGGATTCCAATTTCATGTTATTCTGCTATTGCTCTCGGCACTATGAGTGGTGGATGGAAGATCATCAAAACCATGGGAACCCGTATTACAAAAGTTACTCCATTTGAGGGCGTTGCGGCAGAAACAGCAGGAGCCATTACCCTGTTTATTACGGAAGCCTTAAAGATACCGGTTAGCAGCACACATACTATTGCAGGGTCAATTATTGGAGTGGGCGCAACTAAGCGACTTTCCGCAGTGCGCTGGGGGATTACGGTTAATTTATTATGGGCATGGGTTCTCACGATTCCCGTTAGCGCTCTGCTTGCAGCGGGTGTATATGCTATTGCAAGTTTATTTACTTAGACATTATGCTTACAAATGTGTAACTTATTTTTTCTTATTTTGTACTATGAAGAAAATATTAGTTACAGGAGGCTGCGGATATATCGGGGCTCATACAATTGTTGATCTTATTGAAAATGGTTTTGATCCCATTTGTGTTGATAATAATTCAAGATCTACAGCCACTTTACTTCTTGGTGTAAAAAACATAACAGGTAAGGAAGTAAAAAATTATAAAGTAGACATATGTAATTACGATGATACTTTTGCCATTTTCCAGGAAAATACAGATATAGAGGGAATCATTCATTTTGCGGCTTACAAATCTGTTGGCGAATCCGTAAAACTGCCCTTAATGTATTTTGAAAATAATTTATTCTCACTCATTAATATTTTAAAATGCGTAAAAGAGTTTAATATTCCCAATTTTATTTTTTCATCTTCATGCACTGTATATGGAGCGCCTGATGAAATTCCTGTTACAGAAAATTCGCCCCTGAAGCCTGCGGAATCACCTTATGGCGCAACAAAACAAATGGGTGAAGACATTGTAAAAGAAGTTGCTAATCCTGAAAATAACAGTATACTGCTAAGGTATTTCAATCCTGTCGGCGCACATCCCTCAGTGCTTATAGGTGAGCTACCATTGGGCAAACCTGAAAATCTTGTTCCTGCTATTACTCAAACAGCCATTGGAAAAATAAAACAAATGACGGTGTATGGTGATGACTACCCCACACGGGATGGTTCCTGCGTGCGTGATTATATTCATGTAAGTGACATTGCACATGCTCATACTCTTGCACTTCAATACTTAATTGATAAAAAAAATTCAGCCCCTTGTGAAGTGTTCAACCTGGGATCAGGAAATGGGGTGACAGTGCTGGAAGCAATTAAATCATTTGAAAAAGTAAGCGGGGTAAAACTAAACTACGAAATTGGGCCAAGAAGGCCGGGTGATGTAATAGCGGTGTATGCAAATAACGAGTTGGCAAAAAAAGCACTTGGATGGAATCCAGCTTATACGTTAGACGAAATGATGGCGACAGCATGGAAGTGGGAATTAAAACTTAAAGAAGACGAATCTCTTCATAGCAATCCTAATTTTCAATTGAACTGATCTCAAAAAATATTGTTCCTTTCATTTGTACGATTAGATTGAAAAGCCATTATTATTTTTATCCTTTCCCTCTTATCAGTAATTTGCACACTCTGTATTTCTCCATTAAAAAAATTAAATCTTGTTATGATCAAAGATATTGTTGCTAAAAATGAAAAAGAAACCAGGGGCGGTTTTGGTGAAGGGATATATGAGCTGGGCAAATCAAATGAAAATGTAGTTGTATTAACAGCCGATCTTGCTGGTTCTTTAAAACTCCATCCTTTTATAAAAGATTTTCCTGAAAGGTATTTACAATGTGGAATTGCAGAAGCTAATATGATTGGTATTGCAGCAGGCTTAACAATCGGTGGGAAAATTCCTTTCACTACCACGTTTGCTAATTTTTCAACTGGCAGGGTTTACGATCAGATACGCCAGTCAGTTGCTTACTCTAATAAAAATGTAAAGATATGCGCTTCTCATGCAGGGCTGACCTTAGGAGAAGATGGCGCAACACACCAGATACTTGAAGACATTGGTTTAATGAGAATGCTTCCCGGTATGACAGTTATTGTGCCTTGTGATTTTAACCAGACAAAAGCTGCAACTCTTGCCATTGCTGATTATGAAGGCCCTGTTTATTTAAGATTCGGAAGGCCAAAATGGCCCAACTTTACTGAAGAAAATCAAACATTTAAAATTGGTAAAGCACAGGTACTTGCAGAAGGAAATGATATAACCATTTTTGCATGCGGCCATCTCGTATGGAAAGCTGTTGAGGCTGCAAAAATTCTGGAAGAAAAAGGCATCAGTGTTGAGTTAATAAATATGCATACCATTAAGCCATTAGATGAAGAAGCTGTCATAAAATCTATTCAAAAAACAAAGTGCGCTGTTACTGCAGAAGAGCATAATATCCTCGGTGGCCTTGGTGATTGCATTGCACATGTTGCTGCCGGTCATTTTCCAATACCGATTCAATACGTTGGCACCAAAGATACTTTTGGAGAAAGTGGAAAACCTGAAGACCTCCTAAAAAAATACGGCCTCGACACACCTGATATTGTTAAGGCAGCAGAGATTGTTATTTCAAAAAAATCATCCAAATAAATTAAATCAATAGTCGTAAGCTATCAGTCATTATGTTTGTATTTGACTTACTGACTTCATCCAACTTCTCTCAACTCATTCCACCTGCTTGTATATCTCGGGCTTCTGAATTCCTGTCGCATTTTCCAGTTACGTCGTGTACCACTTGCTGCAAACTTTAAAATATCATCACGCATACTGAAGTTAATATTATCCATCGTATTCATTAACATGCGCCCGTTATTTTGCGAAGCTGGTACAAACATATTTGCCTGAAGCTTATCATCTTTCACAATCCCACTTAGCATTACACCTGCTTTTTTAAAAAGACTTTTTTTATTCTTTCGAATAGCAATTTTATAAACTCTTTCTGCCAGGTAAACAGCAGGCTTTATTAATTCACTTGTTACAGATGTTGCAGTGGGTAATATAATTGAATCACTCACCATTGGGCCATGTTTAAAATGTTCCCCTTCTTTGCGTTCTTCTTTTGGCACTACAAAAACATTTATTACAGATGCTGCTCCATATTGCCTTCGCAATTTTTCTGCAGCTCTTGATGTATAGGTGGCAACAGCTTCTTTAATATCATTCAATGCAGTTACCGGTGAGCCAAACATTCGTGTAGTAGCGATCATCTTTTTCTCAGTCAAAGGTTCATCCATTATGATAGCATGCTCGCCCTTTAATTCTTTTATCAATCTTAATCCAACAACGCCGCCAAAATTTTTTCTTGCCCATTCTTCCGGCATCCTGCTAAACTGGTATGCATCAAATATTGCAAAGGAATTAAGCTTTTTTGCAAATTGGCTTCCAATCCCCCATACCTCTTTAACTGGTGTTACCTGCAGTGCCCTATTTATTTTTTCTCGTGTGTCCAATACCGTTATACACTGTGTTGCATGTTTATCTTTTTTCGCAATGTGATTGGCTACTTTACTTAAAACTTTTGTTGGCGCAACGCCGATAGACACTGCAACTCCCGTCCATTGCTCTACGGTTTCACGCATTCTCAAAGCAGTTTCATGTAATTGATTCGATGGTATGCATGACATATTTATAAACGCTTCATCTACCGAGTACACTTCCACGTTATGTTCACCAATAATCATCCGTAAGGTTTCCATAACACGCCAACTTAAATCACCATACAAATTATAGTTAGAAGAAAAAGTTGCTACATCATACTTTTCAATCAATGGCTTTGCTTTAAAATAAGGGCCGGCCATTTCAACACCCAACACTTTGGCTTCATCGCTTCGTGAAATAATACAGCCATCATTATTGCTCAAAACCACTACAGGTTTGTTATTCAGTTCTGGCCGAAATACTCTTTCGCAAGAACAATAAAAACTATTACAATCAACTACGGCATACATGATAGTTATAAGTTTAAAATTATAAGTTGAACAGGTCACCTTGTGTTATCGATTCCTTTTCATTCTTGAATATAAATTTTTCTACAGACTTATATCGTTCTCCTTGCTTTCTTTTTAATAACAATGCATGGTCTGCAATAAACCTTCCATGAAAATTTGTATGGCTGTATTCAAGCCAGCCTTTTTCATACTGCCATGGCAGCAGCTTTCGTGCAATGGTAAGATGCGGCTCTGTAATAAAATGCGGCTTGTTATCTTTATCCATCTTCATAAATTTTTGTCCTTGTCTTGCAATTTTTACTGCATTCATAATTTGTACTTTGCTTGTAATATTTATATAAATAGTGTGCGAAGGAAAACTGCCAAAATCTTTCATTTCAATTTTAAATGGCTGTAAAGTTTTTATGCCGTTTCGTAATGCCTGCCTGATGCGGCTTTCAGTTATTTGATATTGCTTAAATCTTACCAAAGTAATATGTGGCAATCCCATTCGGGCTGTTGCACAATCAAAGTCAATTGCAAATTTTTCTTTGATTGATTTTATTTCATTCCACAATGCCTGGTGCGGATGTAGCACCAATAAATATTCTGCAGGCAAATGATTTCCATTTGGTGATGTTTCGCTTGCAAACTGTTTTAGTTTTAATTCTTGTTTCATAAAAATATTATGCTGCATAAGGGATCGCAAGCTTAAATACACATACCTGTTTGCATTTATCATATTGATTCATGCGCTTTAATAAAATCAATTCATCAACCCTAAAACTTGCATTAAATGTTTTTTGCGAATAGTCTTTTAAGGCTTTTTCATAAACAGCCGGCTGCAATCTTCTTGCAATCGTCATGTGCGGATGATTAATAAGCATAGCCCGTGGAAAGCCATTGCTTCTTACATATTCATCAATTGTTTTTAATGAAGCAGCGAGTTGCTTAAATGGTTCATGATTTTGAACTCTTGCATAAACAGTGTGTGAAGAAGGAAAGCCACTGAAGTTATTCAGCATTACATCAAAGGCGTATTGATTGCTGATAATTTTATGCATCCATTTAATCAAGGTGTCTTCCATAGAATCTTTTGCAAGAAAATCAGCAACCGTTATGTGCGGTAAAGTTTTTTTGGCAACGCTTATTTTATAGCAAAAAGAAAAAATCTCTTTCTCAGCCATTACTTTTTTAAATACTTCTTCACCGGGGTTGACCACTAACAAGTATTCATAATGTTCTTGCGTGGTGAAGCCTAAAGCAGGTGACATTAACAGGTTTTGCTCCATATATCTTTTTTAAAATGTTGAAAAAAATTATTGTGAATTAAAATGCGAAGATAAATAATTTAGTATAGATTTACTAAATATTTTAGTAAAAAATTCTCAATTATGGAAGAAGAAATAAGATACGACACTGACTATAGCGGCAGTAAAAATTATACCCAGCAACAGGTAAAAACCGCTAATGCCAATGGTTTCGGCGCAGCCGCAGATGATTACATGGAACGGGGCATTGACCTGAATGAACAATTAATTTTAAACAAACCTGCCACATTTTTTCTTAAAATGAATAGCGAAGCGATGATTGAAGATGGCATCTTCAGCGGCGATGTGCTTATTGTTGACCGCAGCGTAAAAGCAGACAACAATAAAATAATCGTAGCCATCCTCGATGGCGAATTACTCGTAAGGCGTTTACAAAAAAATTATAATAGTGTGGTGTTGGTTGCGGCTAATAAAAAATTAGGCAACATACAGCTTGCTTCCTTTAATGACCGTGTAAATGTATGGGGCGTTGTTACCTGTGTAATTCATGTGCTGGAAAAAAGTTTATTTGTTACTAAAAAAACCAGCGGGTTTAATAAGAAAGATAGGTATGGCAAAGAACAAAGATTTTACTAGTTGTCTAACCGTGATTTATCTAATTGTCTGAACCATGATTTAAATGATTAACTGATTACATGATTAAAGTTTTTTCTAAAGCAGTTTTTAAACATTTTTATAATTAAAAATATTTACTATGAAAGATATTTCACATAACCCGAACGCGAAACCGCAGCCCTCCTCCTTTGTAGGAGATGGAGGAGGCCTATATCATCATGGGCGTGGTGCACAAATCAATACAAAAAACAGGTTTTTGATAAACGAAGTTTCAAAAGAGCACGTGGAAGCTATTGATGACTGGGAAGAAAAAACGCTGCAAACACTTTACCTGGAGCAGGAAGTAAAAACGATTGTAAATAAAGTTGATAGCCCGGATGTGGGCATGAGCTACAGCATGAACCCTTATGCAGGCTGTGAGCATGGCTGCATTTATTGCTATGCCCGGAATGTGCATGAGTACTGGGGTTACAGTGCCGGGATGGATTTTGAGCAAAAGATTATTGTGAAGAAAAATGCGCCTCAACTGCTTCGTAAATTTTTAATGCATCCGAAGTGGGATGCTACACCTTTAATGCTTAGCGGCAACACAGATTGCTACCAGCCGGCCGAACAAAAGTATCGCTTAACAAGAGGCATGCTGGAAGTATGTAATGAATTTAACCAGCCAGTAGGGATACTCACCAAAAATTCATGGATATTAAAAGATAAAGATGTGCTGCAGGAAATGGGAAAGAAAAATATTGTTTCGGCAATGGTTTCAATCACTTCTTTTAATGAAGATTTGCGAAGAGTGATGGAGCCACGAACGACTACAGCAAAACAAAAATTAAAAGTGATTAATGAATTAAGCTCTTCCGGTGTACGCATGGGCGTTATGATGGGGCCAATGATCCCCGGGTTGAATGAACACGAGATGCAGCGCATTATGAAAGCGGCAAGAGATAACGGCGCAACATTTACTGCTTATACTTTTATAAGATTGAATGGCGCTATAAAATTTTTATTTCACGACTGGCTGTATAAAAACTTTCCTGACCATGCAGATAAAGTTTGGCACCTTATTGAAAACAGTCATGATGGCCAGGTGAATGATACCCGCTTTGGTGTTCGCATGCGTGGCGAAGGGCCCATTGCAAAATTAGTTGCAGAGCAATACCGAAAGTACGGAAAGCTCTATGGAATGAATGCAGAGGAATGGAGTTTGGACAGGAGTTTATTCAAGAGGCCGGGGGAACAGGGGAGGTTGTTTTGAATTTATCTTTTGTATTTTGTATTTACAAAAATATTTCAAAATGAATTTATTCGGAGGAGATTGGACTCAGAGAAAAATTGAAATTGTAGTTGAATATGCAAAAGCATATTTGACCATTATGAATTCATATCCTCAATTTAAATGCCTTTACTTTGACGGTTTTGCCGGTTCAGGTAACATTTACAAGGATGATGAAATTGATTTTGAAATTATAAAGGGGGCTGCTATAAGAATTTTAGAAATAGATGTACCAAAACCTTTTGATGTTTATTATTTTGTTGAATTAGATAGTAAGAACAAAGAAGAGTTAGAAAAAACAATTAAAGAAAATTTTCCAAAAAGAAAATCACATGTAGTTACAGATGATTGCAATAATAGATTGATTAAAATGTCTTCATTTCTAAATCAAAATAAAAATTATAAAACCCTTGCTTTCATTGACCCTTATGGAATGGCTTTAAAGTGGTCATCGATTGAAATATTAAAAGGATTGGGAATTGATTTGTGGGTACTTGTTCCTACAGGAATTGGAATGAATCGATTATTAAAAAGAAATGGTGATATTAGAGATGCCTGGTTGACAAAACTCGAATTATCGTTAGGCTTAACTCGTGAAGAAATAAGAAGTTATTTCTACAAATCCAAAACTATTCAAACATTATTTGGAGAAGAAACATCAATTAATAAAGAAGAAAAAGCAATTCAAAAAGCTGCTGACTTATATAAAAAACGTTTAAATAAAATTTTCAAATTCGTATCTCAACCATTAGAGTTAAAAAATTCAACGGGTTCAATAATGTATCATTTTATGATGGCTTCCAACAATGCGTCTGCTTTTAAAATAGCGAATGATATTATTAAAAAATATAAAAATTAATCATGGCACAATCATCAATTGAATGGACAGAGATGACATGGAATCCAACAACGGGCTGCAACAAGGTTTCAGCAGGTTGTAAGTTTTGCTATGCAGAAGTTATGACAAGGCGTCTGCAAGCCATCGGCATTGATAAATATAAAGATGGTTTTAAAGTAAGAGTGCATGAAGATGCTTTGGATATTCCTTACACATGGAAAAAACCAAAGGTTGTTTTTGTAAATTCTATGAGCGATTTATTTCATCCAGAAGTTTCATTTGAATTTATACAAAAGGTTTTTGAAGTAATGAATAACACACCCCAACATACTTACCAGGTTCTTACCAAAAGAGCAGAAAGATTATATTACTTGCATCATCTTTTAAACTGGACTAAAAATATATGGATGGGTGTTTCTGTAGAAGATGAAAGAGTGATTGATAGGATTGATTTTTTGAGAGAAACAAATGCTCTTACAAAATTTCTTTCCTGCGAACCTTTGATTGGCCCATTACATGATATGAATTTGAAAAATATTGATTGGGTAATTGTTGGCGGTGAAAGTGGAAGAAAAGCAAGATCAATGGATGAACTATGGGTTTGGGATATAAAACAACAATGCATTGAACAAGAAGTTGCATTCTTCTTTAAACAATGGGGTGGCGTTAATAAAAAGAAAGCGGGTAGAGAATTAGCCGGAATGACTTATGATGAAATGCCTGTAGTTTACTGATAGCATTTCAAACAAAATTTTCCTTTGTAATTTCATACTCAAATATGTCAACAGCAACATTCCATAAACAACAACTAGGTTCGGGTATTTACACAATAGCTGATATAAGTAATATATTGTCTATCCCCAAATTTAAAGTACGCCGTTATTTAAACGAGTATTGGAATGAAAAATCTGGAAAGAAATTTTTTAATGAAACCTATTCATGGTCTGTTGATAATAAAATAAAGGCAGTTAATTTTTATACACTTATTGAATTATATACCTGTTTTCATTTGCAGGAATTGGGCGTATCACCAAAGGAAATTTTAAAATCAAGAACAGCTATGGTAAAGGATTTGAATATTCCTTATCCTTTTGCAAACGATACTATTTTGAGCGATGGTAAAAAAATATGGTTTGAGTTTAAAGATTGTATTGTAAAAGCTGATGGTTCGAAGCAAACAGATTTTGTTGAATTCATTCGTTCATTTGCCAGTAAAATAGAATTTAATTCAAATAAAATAGCAGAAAAATTTTGGCCTGCAGGCAAACAAAGTGATGTTGTTATTAATCCGCATAATCAATTTGGACAGCCAATTTTAAATGGTACCAATATTAATGCAGAAGTAATTTTTTCAATGTATGAAAGCGGCGAACCAATAGATGCCATTGGTATCCTATATGACATCACCAGCAAACAGGTTAACGATGCAATCTCCTTCTATAAAAAATTAGTTGCATAATGGAAATCTACATAGACGAGAACCTCTCAGAATATGTAGCAGATGCTTTAAACTCACTAAATAAAGGTTACTTCAGAGACATTATTGTTTACTCTACAAAAATAAAATTAGGCAAAGGACAACCGGACGAAATTATAATTCCTGCAATAGGTAACGCTAATGGTATCTTAATAACTAAAGATTTAAACATTCACAGAACCAAGTTGCAATACCAGTTATGCAAGGAATATAAAATCGGTATATTCTTTCTTAAGATGCAAAAAGGAATGGATAAGCATTGGGAGATAGTAAAACTTTTAATTAATTCATGGGAAGATATTCTTGATAAAATTTTAAAAGATAAGCGGCCTTTTGGTTATGAAATTCCTGTTAGAGGGAAGATGAAAAAATTATAAATAACTCATTTATTTTTTTTAAAAATACTTAATATCAATTTTTATCATCATTGAAAATCAAAAATGTCATTTTGGATTTTCAAGGATAAGTTTTAGCTTTATGTAGTGCTAGAACGAAAATTACATAAAGAAATAGTTACACTTCTAAAGCAATTTCCTGCGGTAGCTATACTGGGCGCAAGACAAGTGGGCAAAACCACACTTGCCAAACAAATTGCCGCTTCTCAAAAAAAACTAACTCTTTATATAGATCTTGAAAATCCCCATGATCTACGCCGCCTGGCAGATCCTTATACTTTTCTTACCGATAACAGGGATAAATTTATTATCATAGATGAAGTACAAAC
>DASYOM010000117.1:0-4057 GCA_036007765.1 Chitinophagaceae bacterium
GTATAGAAGTATTACGGGCGATGTACCGGCTGAATATTATGAAGTGGAAATTGGTAAAGCCGCAAATGTGCGTCCAGGCCAGGACGTTAGTATTATTACTTATGGCATGGGCGTTATCTGGGCAACTGAGTATGCTGATGCTCATCCTGAAATTTCCATAGATATTCTCGACCTCAGAACCTTATTGCCGCTGGATTATAAATCAATCAGGGCTTCATTGAATAATACGGGGAAAGTGCTGGTGCTCCATGAAGACACGCTTACCGGTGGAATAGGCGGGGAAGTTGCAGCATGGATCGCACAAAATTGTTTTGAATTTCTTGATGCGCCGGTTATGAGATGCGGATCATTAGATACACCTATTCCATTCAATACCGGGCTGGAAAAAAACTTTTTAGCTAAATCAAGGCTACATGAAATGATACAGAAATTAATAAATTATTAATTCTTATCCTCCGCTGGAATAAACTTCATTGAAATTGAATTTACACAATGCCTCGTGTTTTTAGAAGTCAATCTTTCGCCGGTAAAAACATGGCCAAGATGTGCGCCGCAATTATTACAAACTATTTCTGTTCTTCTGCCATCAGCATCAGGAATCTGTTTTACCGTTCCCGGTATTTCATCATCAAAACTTGGCCATCCACAATGTGAATCAAATTTATCTTTTGATTCGTATAATGGAGCATTGCAACGGCGGCAGGTATAAGTGCCTGTTGCTTTATTGTTATCGTATTCTCCTGTGAATGGCATTTCTGTTCCTTTGTTAACAATTACTCTTTCTTCCTGGGGTGTTAGTTTATTATATTCCATGTAGGACAGTTTAATATTTCTTTTTGCAAATTTACGCAAACACTTACTTGTTAGATTAACTATTCCACACCGATCTTGCCGCTTGTATAAGAATTATATCTTTTTTAAGACGAAGAATTAATTTTAAAATATACGTATACTAATTGCAGCACATAGAATTTTTTCATATTGAACATTTTGAAAATAATTATCACAGGGTAAAGCCTGTTGATGAGCTTGATTATTTTATTGATTTTTTTTGGGAAACAAAATTCGATGCTTTGTTGCAGCAGTCTCCTGGTGGATTCTGATGCGTTATTTCCCAATATCGGCTTTACATAAATTGATTTCTTAATGAATTTTATAAGCGGATAAATTTTTTCACCATTTCCTTTTTGAATCTTTTTCTTTGCAAATCATAAGTAGCATTTGCAAAAAATATATTCTATGGACTTAAAAAAATCTTATTTCACTGTAATCTTTTTTCTTTCTTTTCTTTTTTCCCTTTCGCAGTCTACTAAAGTCGTATCAGTATTCAAACCCCAGGAATTATTTGCCCAGGATCTATTTACAAAGAGGGGAAATGAATTCAGGTCTGCTAATGGTGCCCCCGGGCCAAAATATTGGCAAAATCGTGCTGACTATATTTTGAAGTCGACAATAGATACTATTTCAAATGTGCTTACCGCAAAGGAAACTATTCAATACACCAATAATAGCCCCGATGCGTTGTCATCACTTTGGTTGCAACTTGACCAGGATACTTACCGTGAAGATTCCCGTTCTAATTTTTTTACCGCAGGAGCACTACGACCTAAAGGGTCAAATAAAGAGCACACTGAGGGTTTTGAATTTAAAACCGTGGCGATTGAATATAAAGGCAAAACAATGAAAGCTGATTATATTATTAATGATACGAGAATGCAGATTCGCTTAACAGAAGATTTGAGGTCAAAAGAAAAGATGACCATTCACATCCAATATCATTATACCATTCCGGGTACATTTGGCGGAAGAACAGATTATTTTGAAACTAAAAATGGAAAGATTTATGAAATAGCCCAATGGTATCCACGCATGTGTGTTTATGATGACCGGCAGGGATGGGATGTTCTGCCATTTTTAGGCAGCGGAGAATTTTATTGTGAGTATGGTGATTTTGATTATTCAGTAACAGTTCCCAATGGTATAATCGTAGCGGGAAGCGGCGAGTTACTAAACGAAAATGAAGTGCTATCTGCACAACAAAGAGAAAGACTTGTTTCTGCAAAAAAAAGTGATAAGACAGTAATGATTCGTACTGTAAATGAAGTAAACAATGCAGCGGCCGGTAATTCAAATATGGGAATGAAAACCTGGCATTTTAAAATGTTCAACACCCGTGATGTTGCTTTCGGAGCTTCAAAAGCTTATGTATGGGATGCCGCCAAAGTAAACTTGCCGGGAGGTAAAAAATCTTTAGCTATGTCAGTCTATCCCATTGAAAGTGTAGGTGAGGACGGATGGGGCAGGGCCACAGAATATTTGAAAAAATCTATAGAATATTTTTCAGAGAAATGGTTCGTGTATCCCTGGCCGGTAGCTGTTAATGAAGCGGGTATTGCAGGCGGTATGGAATACCCCGGAATTGTATTTGATGGTATAAATGATAAGGATGGTGAATTGTATTGGGTGACGGCGCATGAGATAGGACATAACTGGTTTCCCATGATTGTAGGCAGCAACGAGCGGCGATTTGCTTTTATGGATGAAGGATTCAATACATTCATTGATATATATGCGGCAGATAATTTTAATAATGGCGAATACGCTCCAAAACGTGATGGTGAATATGCTCCGGGAAAAGGAAACCCATCAGATGAGATCATTCCTTTGTTGCAGGATGAAGGTGCGCCAACTATGATGGCGAGGGCTGATATGCTTACGGAAAAATATCGCCACCCGCTGGTATATTTCAAGCCTGCGCTTGGATTGGTTTTGTTGAGAGAAGCAATATTAGGGCACGATAGGTTTGATTATGCTTTTAAAAAATATATTGAACGCTGGGCATACAAGCATCCTGCACCGGATGATTTTTTCAGAACAATAAATAATGAAGGTGGCGAAGATCTTTCCTGGTTCTGGAAAGAATGGTTTCACAACAACTGGCAATTTGATGCAGCAGTGCAATCAGTATCTTATGTAAATAATGATTATAGAAATGGCGCAGAAATAACCATTGCTAATATGCAAAAGATGGCTATGCCGCTAACCATTGAAGTTGTGTTAAAAGATGGGACCAAACAGGAATTAAAATTGCCCATAGAAACATGGATGCAGAGCGCGTTCCATACTATTTATTTGCCAACAACCCAGCCTTTGCAATCTGTGACGATTGATCCTAAAGCAATTCTTCCCGATAGTAACAGGGGAAATAATGTGTGGAAGGAATAGGGGTTATAATTTATGATAGAAAAAAACATTTATGTTTAGAGTAAAGTATAAGGATTACAATAAATATTTTTTTTAAAAATTGTTTTTCAGGATTGGTGGGAAAGGTTTTTAATCATAAATTCTTAAATAATTTCTTAATCAATACCACTTCTCCACCCACACCGAAACACTTCGTGCAGATGAAAAAAATTCGGCCCAACCATTTTCATCAATAACGACTTCTGCGGGATGGTTCTCCAAAAGATCAACAAGGGTTTTTCCTGCATACCATTTTCCTATTTCCATTGTTTTATTACCATCGCCGCCATTAGAAATTACTACCGCACAACCGCTGTGGTAGCCATCACCTTCCCTCGTCCAACCAACACAGTTCGCATGATCAAAATAATCTCTCTGAAAGCCATAAGCATTATCTCTACGGGCTTGCATAAGTTTGTCTATTTTAGGAACAGCCGGCATCCATATTTCGTATTCATTTCCATCTTTTCCATAATCTTTATAGTTAGCACCAAAAAGATCGGGGTAAAATACACACGGATATCCTCCATCCCGCAAAAGTATCAAAGCATAAGCCATTGGCTTAAACCAAGGATCAACAGGTGCTTCCAGGGCCTGTAAAGGTTGTGTGTCGTGATTGCTTACTACAGTCACTGCTTTTTCGGGCATTACATCTACGAGTGTATCATGAAAGATGGTAGTTAAGTCATAATCATTACCCGACCTTGATGCGTAATGCAGATGGTGATGAAGGGATGAATCAAACAAACTCATATTTCCTCCCGTAACTTCAATATATTTTAATAGGAGATTCAAATTGCCGGGAGCCCAATAT
>DASYOM010000118.1:0-22478 GCA_036007765.1 Chitinophagaceae bacterium
GCAAAAATGGCTTGCAATATTTCCTGATGGTATGGAGGCCTGGGCTGACTACAGAAGAAGCCGGTATCTAAAGCTTTACCCGGTGGCAAATTCAGATAACCCTGATATTACAAACACTACAACACAATGGATTAGAAGAATTCCATTCCTGCTTTCAGAAACCCAGAATAATAAAGCCGCAGTTGATGCAGCAATCCCATTACTCAACGGCCCGGATAAAGTAACAACGCCATTATGGTGGGATAAAAATTAATTAGTTATTACGATCAAAACAGATTCCATCAGTTTAGTATTGATGGAATCTGTTTTATTTTAGAAATATTGTAATACCTATTATCATCTGTTTATTTGAAAGATTTTTATATTATCCATTTATTCACTACACACAAAAGGTTTTTGCTGATTTCAGCTATCAAAATACTGGCTGTAATAGAATACAATTCGGGTTTGAGAAAATAATTATAGGTCCTTAAAAACATTGCCAGTATTTCATTTTGATAAAAATATAAAACAGTATGCGGGAGCATACTGCAAATGGAGGATTAAAAAAAATTCTTTTTTACATTTACAATAATTAATTATTAAAGGATGTGCAAATATTCCTACCGCTTATTTTCATTTCTTTCTCTTGTTTTTTTTTCCTGTAGAAACGATCATACAACTTTATTTACGGAGCTTGATAAAACCAGCACCGGCATAAATTTTCAAAATACATTTTTTGACGACGGGCCCTTAAATGTGGCCAATTATATTTACTTCTACAATGGAGGAGGCGTTGCGATCGGTGATATTAATAATGATGGCCTGCAGGATATTTTATTTACCGGAAACATGGTTAAAAACCGCCTCTTTTTAAATAAAGGAAATTTTGAGTTTGAAGATATAACAACACGCAGCGGTATTGCTGATAAACAAGGATGGTGCACAGGAGCAACAATGGCAGATATAAATGGAGATGGAAAACTCGATATCTATATATGCCGCAGCGCCGATATTAACCCAAAGATGCGAGCCAATTTACTTTTTATAAATAATGGGAATCTTACGTTTTCAGAAAAGGGGGCGGAATATGGACTTGCTGATGCGGGATATTCAACACAGGCAGCCTTCCTTGATTATGATAAAGACGGAGATCTTGATTGCTTTATCATCAATCACTCTATCCAAAAATACACAGCGGGAGTGCAGGAGAAGCCAGAACTGCGCAAGCAACATGATCCTGCTTATGCGAGTAAATTATTTCGTAATGATAACGGGCATTTTACTGACGTAACTGATGCGGCAGGAATCACCTCAAATGTTTTAACCTTCGGCTTAGGCATTGCTGTATCAGATTTTAATAATGATGGCTGGCCTGATGTTTCTGTGTCCAACGATTTTAATGAGCCCGATTACCTGTTCATCAATAACCGGAACGGAACTTTTACAGAACAGCTTTCAAAATCGATGGACGAAGTTTCATTATACTCTATGGGATCTGATGCTGCTGATTATAATAATGACGGGCTTGTTGATCTCTTAACTTTAGACATGATGCCTGAAGACAATAAGACTATAAAAATGCACAGCGGGGCAGAAAACTATGATAAATTCCAATTCCTTTTTACCCAGGGATTTTATTACCAGTATAGCCGAAACATGCTGCAGAAAAACAATGGTGATGGCACTTTTAGCGAAGTTGGGCAACTATCTGGTGTTTCAAATACTGACTGGAGCTGGTCAGCACTTTTTGGTGATTATGATAATGATGGTAACAAAGATCTTTTTGTAACCAATGGTTATGTGAAGGACTACACGGACATGGATTTTATGAGATATTCAATGGATAGGCTTATCCGCTCTATGCATAAAGATACTTTTGACGCAGTTCCGGAATACATAAAAAAAATGCCTACTAACAGGATTGCCAATTATATATATCAGAATAATGGGAATGAAACATTTACAAAAAAGACCAAAGAATGGGGTTTAGATCAACCGGGCGTCTCGTCAGGTGCTGCTTATGCAGATTTAGATAATGATGGAGATCTTGATCTTGTAATAAATAATTCTAACGATTATGCCGGTATCTATAAAAATAATGCTACTGGCATTTTAAAAAATAATTTTCTGCGTGTTCATCTTGCAGGAAATGCTTTAAACGAACGAGGGATTGGTACCAAGGTTAAATTGTATTGTAAGGGGCAGCTGTATTACCAGGAAGAATCTCCTGTGCGGGGTTTTCAATCATCATCGGATCCTATATTGAATTTTGGTATAGGAAAAAACACTTCGATAGATTCATTATTGGTAATTTGGCCTGATGATAGATTTCAAAAACTCAATAATATAAAGCCAAACCAAACACTAACACTTAAACTCGCAGATGCCAGCAGGAAGTGGGTTTACGATACAATTGAAAATGCAAATCAATCATTGTTGACGCAAACAACAATGCCGGCTGTACAGCATCATGAAAATAACTTCAGCGATTTTACAGTGCAGACTTTAATGCCAAATTTTCTATCCCGACAGGGGCCATGTATAGAAGTAGCAGATATAAACAAAGATGGCCTGGAAGATTTTTTTATGGGTGGAGCAAAAGACCAGGTTTCGCAAATATTTATTCAAAACGCAAATGGAATGTTTACCGCTAAGGTAGAACCTGCAATACAAAATGATTCTAAAAGTGAAGACGTTGCCGCTGCATTTTTTGATGCCGACAACGATGGAGATAAAGATTTGTATGTGGCTGCTGGCGGGTTTGAATTTAGTGAAAATGATGAAGCCTTCCAGGATAGACTTTATATAAACGACGGCAAAGGTAATTTCACCAGGAAAGGAGATGCCTTGCCACAAATGCTTGCCAGCAAGGGTTGCGTAAAAGCCACGGATATTGATGGGGATGGCGACATGGATTTATTTGTTGGTGGCAGAGTAGTGCCCGGCAAATATCCTACAGCACCGCAAAGTTATGTATTGATCAATGATGGCAAAGGAAAATTTACGGATGCTACATTAGATAAATGCCCCGCATTGCAGCACATCGGAATGGTAACAGATGCATTATGGATCGACCTTAACAATGATCAACAACCGGACCTTATTGTAGTTGGTGAATGGATGCCAATAAAAGTTTTTATTAATAAAAAAGGAAAATTGACTGATGAATCATCCGCATATATTCCTTTTGCAAGTACAGGATGGTGGAATAGAATTTATGCAAATGATATGGATGGCGACGGCGATCTGGATATTATCGTCGGTAACTATGGTTTGAACACACAATTTCATGTAAATGAAAAGCAACCTATGACCATTTACTACAAAGATCTTGATGGTAATGGTACAATAGATCCTATTCTTTGCTATTACATTGATGGTGTTTCTTATCCCTATAATTCACGGGACGATTTAGCGGAGCAACTTCCCGGGATAAAGAAAAAATTTCTTGAATATGCGCCATATTCCGTTGCAACTATTAACGACTTATTTACCCCTGAGCAGTTAAAAGGCGCAGCTATTTTGAAAGCTGAAACTATGCAAACAGTTTATCTTCAAAACCAGGGCAGCAAAGGTTTTGTGTTGCATGCTTTGCCAATAGAAGCACAGTATTCACCCGTGTATGGTATAGCGGCAGCAGATGTAAACGGAGATGGTAAAAAAGATATATTGCTTACAGGCAACAATACATGGACAAGAATAAAATTTGGCCGTTATAATGCCAATCATGGTGTATTACTACTGGGAGATGGAAAGGTAGGATTTACATATGCTCCCCAGGCAAAAAGCGGTTTGAATATTCGTGGGAATGTAAGATGCCTTCAGTTGATTAAAACAGGAAAATCGCAAAGTATTATTGCAGGCGTTAATGATGGCAATGCAGTTATGCTGAAGATACAAGCTCAGACAAAATAAAAAATCCCCCAATTAATAGAACAATAAAAAGAATTACTGCCAGTTTTTTTAAGAAAAACTACAAAGTGTTTTCTGAATAATTGATCGTAAGGGAAGCTACACGTTGTTGTAATTCATTTTCTTTGTCGGTTAGTTTTTGAAGTAACGTGAATTGGTTACCAGCTCTTACTAAATTGTGATTTTTATATTTTGCCCCGTAGTAAATATCATTATTCAGGTAATCTGTAAGGAAACGAATGCCCTGCATATAAATCATAAATTTACCGGAATAAACAAAATGTTCCTTTTCTTCGATTGTAAGTTCATCGCGTAGCTGGCCAAGATATCCCTTAACAATACTAAAAAAATATTCATCCCGTATTTCAATTTTTGAAAAGTCTTTTTCTTCTTCACTTACAGGGCTTAGATAGGTACGCAGCATATCGCCCAAATCGCTGATAAAATAACCTGGCATTAATGTATCCAGATCAATAACGCATAACCCCTTATCATTTTCATCAAATAATACATTGCTTATTTTGGTATCATGATGGGTAACACGAATTTTAAACTGCCGATTGGTTTTTATCTTTTCAAATTCCTCCAAAATATTTTTATGAATGCTTATAGCGGCTATTAATGCGTCAGAAGATTTGATGCGCATCTTATTCCCTTGTAATAATGCTTCTTCAAACTGTTGATAGCGTAAAGAAAGATTATGAAAATCCGGTAAAGTTATTTTTAATTTACCTGCATCAAATCCTGATAATAATTTGGTGAACCTGCCAAATTGGGTGGCTGCCTCATATGCCATATTAGGATTTGCCGCTACATCAATTGTATGTGAATTTGGAACGAATGGGATAAGACGAAAATACCCGTGTTCTTCATTGAAATAAATTTCTTCATTGTATATAGATTTAACGGGTGTCACAAATAAATAATCAGGAAAATGCTCTTGCAGGTATTTACCTGTTATGTTAACGTTATATGCGATCGATTCCGGATTTTTAAAAACCTTGTGATTGATTCTTTGAAGGATAAACACTTTGTCGCCATTGTTAATTTTCCATGTGTGATTAATTAATCCCGAACCAAAAGGAATAGCAGTATTTATATTTTCTGAAATTCCAAATGCATTGAAAACAGGCTGGAGCATTTTTGATAATTAATTAATAAGTGATTGATCAGCTTTCAAACTTAAATAATATGATGACATGTAATAAAGTAAAACGTTTGCTTTTAGTATAACCTATTTTTTATCATGCAACACCAGCTGCGATTCAACAATAATTTTATAATAGGCGTGATTTAGGCTGGATTCCTCTTTAGGTTTATTTATAAGCTCGATTAATATTCCCGTAGCCTTCTGCCCTTGTATATAAGGATATTGCTCTACCGATGCTAACGGAGGATAGGCGCTATAGCTGCTTATTGGAAGGTTAGCAAAACTTACAAAGGAAATATCTTTATTTATTTTTCTTTTTCTCTTTTGGGCATATTGTATTGCATCAAGCGCTACATAATCATTAAAAGCAACAATAGCAGTTGGTTTTCTTTTAGAACTTAATAATTCTTCCATCGCCCGTTGGGTTCCTTCCAAAGTAAGATCACTGTTCATAATCAGAGACGGATCAAACTTCAACCTGTTCTTTGCCATAGCTTGCATATACCCTTCTTTTCTTTCCTGGGTTGCGAATAATTTTTCAGGCCCGTTGATCATGCCAATTACACGATGCCCTTTTTTTAAAAGATAGGTTACCGCCTGCACTGTTCCCGAAATCATATTACAGGCCACATAATGTATATCATCCATTTTTGGGATGCGATCAAAAAAAACGACGGGTATTCCATATTTTTTCAGACCTTCAAAGTGCTCATAATTCACGGTATTTTTTGAAATGGAAATAACCAGTCCATCTACTCTGTGGTTCTTCATGGTTTCTACTATTTTTTTTTCTCTTTCCTCGCTGTCATGTGATTGACCTATAAGAACCGTATAATTATTTTTTTCAGCAGTATTTTCAATTCCGCTTATAGATGTTGAAAAAAAAGCTTCAGATAGCTCAGGTAAAATAACACCTATAGTATAGGTTTTTCCCTGTTGAAAAAATATTGCAGTCTGGTTGGGTTCATAATTTAATTCTTTGGCTAATTGCTGTACACGCATTTTAGTACGCAGCCCAATATTTGGATGATTGTGCAATGCTCTTGACACAGTTGAGAAGGAAATGTTTAGCAGTTTAGCAATCTCCTTAATCGTTGTTGGCCTATCTTCCATAACTCTAAAATATATTCTTTTTACGGATATAGTAAAATAAGGTAAAACGTTTGCAATCGTTTTTGTACAAAGCTTTTAATAATTTCCCTTCACAGGTAAATTTTTTAAATGAACATTTGTTCGCCCCTTGTACAGACTCATAATCCAGGCAGTTCTTAAATGCATAAATTTGTTTTTGATTAAAAGGTATAGATATGGAAAAAATATACTCAAAAATATTTCTAACATTTAATCCAATTTATAATGAATAGAAAAGATTTTATAAAATCCGGCAGCCTTGCTGCGGCGGCTATGGCCTTTACTCCAACGGGAAAACTTTTTGCCGGTGCTGCGGAACCGAAAGTAAAGCTTGCAATAATCGGAACAGGTGCACGGGGTCAAAGTCACGTAGAACTTTTATTGCGAAGAGATGATGTTGACCTGGTTGCCATTTGTGATGTTGATGATCGTGCACTGAAGGATGCGAAAGGGATTATTTCAAAGAGCGGTAAAAAAATGCCGGAGGTTTTTACAGGAGATAATTATGCCTGGAAAAAAATGCTTGAAATTAAAGGCGGCCTTGACGGAGTGTTAGTTGTTACACCCTGGGAATGGCACAAACCGATGGTAATCGGCTCCCTGGAAGCAGGCCTTAAATATGTTGCCACAGAAGTTATATTGGGGATCACTTTACAGGATCATTGGGATGTAGTGAAGGCTGCGGAAAAATACAATGCCAACGTGATGATGTTGGAAAATGTATGTTATCGCAGGGATGTAATGGCTGTACTAAACATGGTGAGGCAGGGGCTTTTTGGCGAGCTGATCCACCTGCAGGGAGGCTATCAGCATGATTTGCGTGGAATAAAATTTAATGACGGCGGGCATGGCAAAGAGCATGGAGTCGAGTTTGGGGAGAGAGGATATTCAGAAGCGCATTGGAGAACTGAACATTCCGTACGTCGTAACGGTGACCTGTACCCGACGCATGGAGTAGGCCCTATTGGCCAGTTTATAAATATCAATCACGGTAATCGTTTTCTTTCTTTGTGTTCTTTTTCTTCCAAGTCGCGGGGGCTGCATAACTATGTTGAAAAATGGGGCGGCAAAGATCATCCTAATGCAAAAGTGAATTTCAAATTAGGTGATGTGGTAACTACCTCTATTAATTGCGCTAACGGTGAAACTATTTTATTGCAACACGATACTGATTTGCCAAGGCCTTATTCATTGGGCTTCAGGGTACAGGGCACGGAAGGTTTATGGATGGATGTTAATAGCAGTATTTATATCCAGGAAAAAGCTGCCAAAGAAGACGAATGGGACAATGCTAAAACATGGCTGGATAAATATGACCACCCGCTTTGGGCAAGATGGAGTAAAGAAAGCGCTGGTGCAGGCCATGGCGGCATGGACTTTTTTGTGATACACGCATTTGTAGAATCCATTAAACGTAAAACGCCTACGCCCATGGATGTATATGATGCCGCAGCATGGAGCGCTATTTCACCTTTAAGTGAGCAATCAATAGAATTAGGAAATGAAACTGTTGAGTTCCCTGATTTTACAGGCGGACAGTGGATGTATAGGAAACCAGTGTTTGCCTTAGGAGATGAATTTTAGTAAATAGTTCGCCCGCAAGGACCTCAACGACATAATCATGTATCATAATGAACATGAATATAATTTCAATTCAACCATAATTAAAATTTTGAAATTTTTTTCAATCATATTTCTTTGTTTATCTACACAGGTGTTTGCGCAACAAAAAGCTGTTATTCGCGAATACAAAAAATCATTTCCTACTTATCCGTTTTCTGATCCCAATCCTGTTCCATCATTTACTAAAATTTACCCTTACTATCGTTTTGATGGGTTTACCAATACATCTATAGAAAAAGATTGGAAAGTAGTAGAGTTGGAAAATGATTATATTAAATTGATGATACTTCCGGAGATTGGAGGGAAGATATGGTCCGCATTTGAAAAGGCTTCCGGAAAATCTTTTATTTACTACAATCATTCGGTAAAATTTCGTGATGTGGCTATGCGTGGCCCCTGGACGAGCGGTGGTATCGAAGCTAATTATGGTATCATCGGGCATACACCCAATTGCGCTACACCAGTTGATTATATTACAAGACACAATACAGATGGAAGTGTGAGCTGCATTATTGGCGTACTTGACCTTTTAACCAGGACTAACTGGAGCATTGAAATTAATTTGCCGAAGGACAAAGCATATTTTACCACAAAATCTTTTTGGTACAATCCGACATCAATTGAGGAACCCTATTATCATTGGATGAACACAGGCTTAAAAGCAAAGGGCAACCTGGAATTTATTTATCCAGGTACGCATTATCTTGGGCACGAGGGAGAATATAGCGACTGGCCCATCAACAAACAAAATGGAAAAGACATTTCTTTTTATGAGAATAATAATTTTGGAGGTTATAAATCCTATCATGTATTTGGGAAATACACACATTTTTTTGGAGCTTATTGGCATGATGATGATATTGGAATGGTTCGCTATGCACCTCATGATGAGAAAGCAGGAAAGAAAATATGGATATGGGGCTTATCGCAACAAGGCATGATATGGGAAAAACTATTAACGGATACTGACGGGCAATATGTTGAAGTACAGTCAGGCAGGCTTTTCAATCAAAATGCGGAGAAGAGTAGCTTCACACCTTTTAAGCACAGAAGCTTTGCACCATACTCCACAGATATGTGGGAAGAATATTGGTATCCTGTTTTGCAAACGAAAGGTTTTGCCAGCGCCAATGAATATGGAGCATTGAATATAAAATATGAAAACAATTGGTTGAAAATATATTTCAGCCCTGTGCAAACGATCAATGATACACTTGAAATAAAAGATGGTGATAAAATTATTTATAACAAACACATCAAATTATTACCTCTCAAAACTTTTGCTGATTCAATAAAAATAAATATAAATTCACAGCATCTTATTGCCATATTAGGGGATAATAAGCTTATCTATAATTCTGATCCAAATACCAATAAGCTAAGCCGCCCATTAGATGCTCCGAATGATTTTGATACTGGCAGTGTATACGGCTTATATGTGATTGGCAAAGAACTTATGGATCAAAAAATGTTTACAGAAGCAGAGGGAAAACTGCAGAGGGCTTTGCAGAAAGACCATAATTTTTTACCGGCACTGGTGAAGATGGCAGAACTAATGTATCGAAATATGCTCTATGATGAATCATTGCGATTGGCGAAGAGGGCGCTCAGCATAGATACACATGATGGCAGTGCAAATTATTATTATGGTATTGTTAATGAGAAATTGGGAAACACGATTGATGCCAAAGATGGATTTGACCTGGCAAGTTTATCCATCGAATACAGGAGTGCGGCATATGCTGAATTGAGTAAGTTGTATGTTAAAGAAAAAAAATTTAATGAAGCATTTTTTTATGCTTCCAAAGCGATTGACTTCAATCATTATAACATCGAGGCTTTGCAGGTTCAGGCTATTGTTTTACGTTATCGAAATGACAGCGTCAATGCAAATAGAGTTTTGAATACGCTTTTATTTTTTGATCCGATTAATCATTTCGTAAGATTTGAAAACTACTTGTGGCAGCCCACAGAAGATAATAAAAATCAATTTATATCATTAATAAGAAATGAACAACCTGAAGAAACTTTTTTGGAAATTGCAATTGATTACTACAATAAAGGTTGTAGGGAAGAATGTAAAAAAGTTTTGCAATTATCTCCTTCCAGCGCAATGGTGGAATATTGGTTATCATTTCTTCAATTTAAACAAGGGGAAAATTTTTCAGCTTCCTTAGAGAGAGCAAATAATCATTCACCTGCCTTTGTATTTCCTTTTCGTTCAGATGATGAAGAAGTATTGTTATGGGCATTGGGACAAAGTAAAAGCTGGAAGCCTGCATATTACCTGGCCTTAATTTATAAGGACAGAAACCGGGTCGAGGAATGTAAAAGGCTTTTTACTTCCTGTGGCAATGTGCCAGACTTTGCTCCTTTTTATGCCGCACGGGCTGAACTATTCAATACCACACCGGGGGGAAAGCTGGTGGCCGATCTGAATAAAGCTATCAATCTTGATAAAGAACAGTGGCGATATTATAAATTATTGAGTGAATATTATATAGAGCAAAGTCAATATAAAGAAGCATTATCATCTATTGAAAAATTTTATCACACCCATCCACAGAATTACATTATTGGAATGCTCTATGCAAAAACTTTGTTATTAAACAAACGGTATAATGAAGGTGATGACGTTTTATCAAAGCTCAGCATTATACCTTTTGAGGGTGCCACTACCGGTAGAGAGTTGTATCGTGAGGCCAAGCTGATGCTTGCTATTAAAGAAATACGAAATAAAAATTATGAAAAAGGATTACAATTTATTACAGAGGCCAAAATTTGGCCTGAGAATTTAGGCGTTGGCAAACCATATCAGAATGACTTAGATGAACGTTTAGAAGAATGGATGAGCTATGTATGTTACAAACATATAAATAAAACAAAAGAAGCGCAAAATGCTTTACAAAATATCATACATTTTAAATCCCTCGATGAAAATAAAGTAAGTAATTTTTTACCTGCCAATCATTTAATAACTGCATGGGCATTGCAGAAAACAGGTAAAAATATGGAAGCATTAAATTGGTTGAATGATCAGATTAAGTTGCATCCCGGTAACAAAATACTTCTTTGGGATAAAGCTATTTTTGAGAAAACACAAAACGTACAATCTGGTATAAATGATGCAGAAGTAACCTTATTAAAACAAGTGATGCAGTTACAATGAAATTTGAAACTTAATTTTCTATAAAGGTCTTATCCAAATATTCCTATAACTTACTGGCTCGCTCTTATCACCATGTGCCTGCAATTTTATTGGTGCAGCACCATGGCGTAAATACTTTGGAAGGCCAATATACGGTGTTCCTCCTCTTAGCGAAAAATTATTCTGTACAAGAACGTTGTTAAGAAAAGCCGTTACGCGGGCAGGCGATTCCAGAGTGCCATTATCGTAAAATCTCGGCGCAGTCCATACTATATCATATGCCTGCCATTCACCTGGTTTGCGTGATGGATTTGCAAGTGGAATGGATTGCTTGTAAATACTTCCCACCTGGCCGTTTACATAAGTCGTGTTGTTATAATTATCCAGCACCTGCAATTCATATTCACTTGCACCATGCGCTGATGCTAAAAATATGCCGCTGTTTCCACGGGCTTGCCCTGAACCGGTTATATTAGTTGGGATTCGAAATTCTATGTGCAATTGATAATCTATAAATTTTCTTTTTGTCTCAATATCGCTTGCCTTTTTGTTGACGGTGATTATCTTATCTGCAACTGTCCATCCTGCAGGTTTGGTTGTATCCATTGTTGAAACCCATTCACTGAGGTCTTTGCCATCAAATAAAATTATGGCGTCTGATGGAGGATCTCCGTAGTTAGCCGACGGTGTTACAATTGGTGGCACCGGGGTATAAAATTCTGTCTCTTCAGCCTTCATTTCAATTGGGGCAGGTGCCCCCATTTTTTTAAGTGTATCATTAGTAAGCTGTGCGGAAGCCGCCATAGAAAATAGGGCCATTAATAAAAATAAAAAACTGCTTTTCATTTGATGTATTTATTTATTATTGATAATTATACGCCTGGTAATGTATAGCCATTGTGATATTCTTTCATCATGTATTTTTTATTGATCGCATCATCTGTAAACTTCTCTTTAGCAGCATCCCATTCTAATTTTTTTCCGCTGCGAAAAGCAATGTTTCCCATTTGCGCAACGGTTGCAACGTGAGCAGCAGCATGTATGTCGCAATGCAGATCCTCCATTTTTCTTGATTTTACTACACCCACAAAATTTTCCCAGTGCTTATCCAATCCATTATCAGATGGCTTTACAAAAGGCTTACTCACTTTATGCTTGCTATTCTTTTCTTCTATCACTTCCCAGCCACCACGATCGAGTATTAATGTACCGTTGTTACCTATGTAAGCTATTCCATGATCACGACCGTACGAACCATTATCTATACCCATAGCAGAATCCCATACCATATTGAAGCCATCGAATTCATAAAGAGTAGTAAGTGTATCAGGTGTCTCTTCATACAAATCAGGATAAGCAAAACGACCGCCTAAAGCCGATACTGATTTGGGGATTGGGGATTTCATACCAAGCAAACCATAATCTAACAAGTGCACGCCCCAATCTGTCATTAGGCCACCGGCATAGTCCCAAAACCAGCGGAAATTAAAATGGAAACGGCTCGAGTTAAAAGCCCTTGTTGGAGCAGGCCCCAGCCACATTGCATAGTCGACACCTGGTGGGGGTGCAGTGTCTGGTACAACCGGGCCAGGCTGCATCCAGCCCTGATAACACCATACTTTTACCGTGCGGATGTTTCCAAGCACTCCACTTTGAACATAATCAACAGCATCTTTAAAATGTTGTTGGCTTCGTTGCCATTGGCCTGCCTGTACAACTTTATTATATTTTTTCTGCGCCGCAACCATTGCACGGCATTCGCCAATTGAATTGCCAACAGGCTTTTCACAATAGACATCTTTACCTGCTGCACATGCATTCATCATAATCATCGCGTGCCAATGATCGGGTGTGCCCACAATTACAGCATCTACATCTTTATTATCCAAAAGTTTCCGGTAATCGCCGTAGGTTTTAACTTTAGATGTATCAACATTCATTTTCGCCAGGTCTGCCATTCTTTTTTCAATCACATTTTTATCAACATCGCACAGTGCTACTACATTTACACTTGGTATTTTTAATGCCGAGGTAAGATCGGCAAAACCCATTCCGTTGGCCCCGATGAGCCCGATATTCAATTGATCACTTGGCAAAACACGGTTTTTAAAAATAGCAAATGCATTGTTATCGATAGCGGATGCTAATAGACTTCCACCCAATAAGGCGGCAGAATTTTGCATAAAATTTCTACGGGAGCTCATGTATTAAAATTTTAGAATAAAAAAAAGAAGATTTTACAATTGAAAACATTACGAAGGCAAATACTTTAATGAATGGGATACAAGCAATTTCTTTGTTCAAAGACGCTTTAAAATTTATTGCTAATATACACTATTAACAATATCGGTAAAGATGAACTTTTGACTTCAGAAATTATATTTATCTTCTTAAAAAATCCCGGTAAGATTGTTGCATATATGCTTTTCCCAAATTAGTGACAGATGAGTCTACACCCGGATCTTTGTAAATTATTTTTTTGGAAACATTATCCACCGTTACGGCGCCTGAAGGAGTAACAAATCCAAATCCGTTATTAAAACAATAAAAAGCAAATTGTCGTGCTGATGAATCCAGCAGGTCTTTGCCCCACTTAAAATCATTTGCGGTAACACCAAGCTGATGCAAAACAGTCGTTACTATATCAGTTTGTGAACCCACATTTTTTACCACACCTTTTAATTGTAACGCTCCACCTGTAAATATTAAAGGGATATGGAATTTGGAAGGCCGATCATTAGGATCATGACCTGGCAAAGGATGACCGTGATCTGCCACCAGAACTACTAAAGTATTTTGCCACCAGGGCTCTTTCTTTATTTTTTCAATGAAATTGCCAATAGTGCTATCAGTGTAATAGAAGGCATTTTTAAACAAGGTAGTTTCATCATTGCCAATGAAATGTGGTGCCATTGGTACATCATATGGTTCGTGACTGCTGAGGGTGAAAATGGCTGCAAAAAAAGGCTGCTGCTCTTTTTTAATATCTTCAAAAAATCTATCTAAAACTATATGATCATGTACACCCCACGATGTTGTTCTTTCTGATGGACTAAATGAATATTTACTTACCAATCGCTGGAATCCTAAATTAACCAGGTAAGATTTGATATTGGCAAATTCGAGTTCACCGCCGTAAGTATAGCTTGAATGATAACCTTCCGCATCGAGCGATTTATTTATTGAAGGGAGATGCTGGGTTTTAGTAGGCGTTTTAATTATCGAAGTTATTGCCTGGTTTGGATAGCCACTTAAAACCGCCACCTGGCCTTTCTCACTTCTATCACCTGCCGCATAAATATTAGTAAATAATAAGCCTTCTGAAGCAATTCTATCAAGATTAGGAGTAACTCCTTGCTCACCTCCCAGGCAACCAACAAGCTTTGCAGTATAGCTTTCCATAATAATGAAAATAATATTTGGCCTTTTGACTGATAAAATTGAAGGAACCTTTACAGGCCCTGTTTTATATAAACTGTCTACTAATTTTTTGGCTTCATCTGTGGAAAAATATTGAAAGGGATTTTGATTGCTGTTTTTATTCAGAAGCGAATGAAAGAGATTCCACGGCAAATTAAGAGCTGCATGATCAGCAAATAATTTTTGAGAGAAATAGACATCGCTTTGATTCATAGGAATTTTTTGGATTCCTCCCCGCATAGGCACAAAAAGAAACATTACAAGCAAAAGGGAAATTAATATATCGGTAAAAAAAACTGGTTTATTCTTTTTATGAACATAAAGTATAGATCTGTTTTTTCTATATAGCCAAATAAAGAACAGGGATAGAAAGACGAAAATGAATAATAGTATTAATAAAGGAGCAGATGAAACTGATCCTCCCATTTCTTTGGGAGATTTCAAATATTGAAGTGGAGTTGCATCCATCCTATAGCCCCATGCGGTGTATAGCTCAAGATCTGCTGTTGTAATAAAAGAAAGAAGTATTATGATAATAACCGTATAAATTTCAATTATTTTATTTGAGTTGAATTTTTGGAAGATGGATTTTATAAAAAAAAGCAGGAATGGTAAAATGCATATATAAGCAGTAAAAGATATATCCATCCTCAACCCGTAAAGAAATATTTTAAATATTTCAATAAATGTTAAGCCATTTACAAGTGAATAATGATATGCCAAAAAAAATCCTCTCGCCACGATAAAATAAAGAATCCAAAAGATGAAGTAATTTAGATAAGCGACATATTTTTTCACGTGGCAAAAGTAGCAATGTTATATTAATGTGATGTGTAGCGATATGGTGAGAAATAATCACAAAAGTTAAAACCCAACGCACTCTGAATCTTTTTGAAACCATGTCACGTATTTTGTGTAAATAATTTTTTATGAAAAAGTTTAGATATGTATTCTTCCTCTCTATTCCCCTTTTTACTTTATGGTTTTGCACTTCATCATCAAGTGTAAAAGAAAAAGGACCTGACAATAGTATGCAGACAGACTCATTAAAGCCCGGGATTAAACATGTTGCTGTTTTGGAATTATTCACCTCACAGGGTTGCTCGAGCTGCCCGTCTGCAGACGGATTACTGGATATGTATAGCAACAAAGAAAATGTTATCGCGCTTTCTTTTCATGTTGATTACTGGGACAGGTTGGGATGGAAAGACCCTTATAGTTCGAAAGAATATACCGAGCGACAATACAAATATGCTTCTGCTTTAAATTCCTCTGTTTATACCCCACAGCTTGTTATAAATGGTGAAAATGAAATGGTAGGAAGTGATGCCAAAAGAATTGATAATACATTGAAAAAAGTTTGGTCGCAGGATTCAAAATCAGATATTTCAATTGAAGATGTAAGTTTAAACAACGGAAAAGCTACCGTGAATTATGTGCTTACGGGAAACAGTGGAAATTTTTTACTCAATATTGCTCTTGTTGAAAAAAAGACCGTTACCTCTATAAGATCTGGTGAAAATGGAGGGGCGACTTTAAATGGTACTAATGTGGTTAGAACTTTCAAAACTATAAGTAAGCCAGGCGAAGGAAAAAACACTTACGTTATTGATGTTCCAAAAGATGTTGATGTAAAAAACATTTCAGTTGTGTTGTATTTGCAGGAAAGTAATAATAAGATTACCGCCGCTGACCAGGCACAGATTACAATGTAATAATTCAAAAAAAAAACTCACCAAATAGGGAGGTTTTTTTTATTTTAATTCAAATAAATTATTGGGGTGTCACTGTCGTAACCGAAGTTACTTTAGTTGAAGTAGGAATTTCCTGCGACATAACATTTACCGTTCCTGACGCATCAGTATTAGTTGTATTCTGTTTTATTACACCCGTTTTCACATCCACTATTTCTTCACCTGTAAACTTGCCTTTTGTTTTAGTCTGAATCTCCATTCCCTGCATTTCAGTTTTGATTTCACTATCGATTGTGCCTGAAAGTGAAATAGTGTATGCGCCGCCATTAAGTTCTTTAATAGTATAATTTGTGACTTTCGAAATTCCATTATTTGAAGAGGAATCTGACCAGCTGGCCCCAACTTTAGAGCCTTTTGGAATTACTTCAAAAGCTATTTTGGCTCCATAGCCCTGCTCAGCGGGGTCACCTCCCAACTGTTTCATCATCATCTCAGTGGGACTTGCCGCGCTATTAGTTTTAGATGCTGTATCGATTTTTTCCGCAATAATAACATTTCCAGTTTTATCCATCACGACATCCTTAGGTTGATTAATAATATCTTTAAAATTCTTCCCCAGTTCTCCATCCATATCTTCCTTTTTGTCAGAATCAAAATTCATGTCCTGCCCCATAGCGGTAACACTCATTTTCATGCCGGTAATGGTATTTACGAAATTGATATTATCTCCCTTTATTTCCTTTACTTCAATTTTATAATTTGAAGAAAAATCTGCTTTTGATTCCATGGTTTGTCCCATCATTTCCGAGGAACTTGAGGTGGTAATTTTATTTTCTACAAGATATTTTTGTCCTGAGGAAAGGTTTAATTTGCCATTAGATTGTGCCAACGAAACATCGCTTATTGTAAATACAGCAGATATTATTAGAATTATTTTTTTCATAAATTGCTTTTATAATTTTAATGTGCAAATATAGCATGGTGCCCAAAGAATAAATGCGCTTTTAAAACATTTAATTTTCAATTCACTTTTTATGATCTTTTCCAAAATATTTTGATATTCCAACATTCGATACTTACCATTTTATGGATCACTTATTGTGTTGTTCACAGTCTCTTTGCGTCTATAAGAGTTAAAATATATTTGGAAAAAAAATTGGGATATCTCTTTCGGTATTATAGGTTATTATATTCGTTATTTGCAACCATCACCTTGGTATTTATTATTTACTACCAATATTCAATAAAAAGTATTTTATTAATTAAATCACCATTAATCGGTTACCTGTCTTTAATAGTATTTTTAATTCCCGGTTTTATTCTCATGCTCGTATCAATCTATAAATATTTCAGACTTTTGAGCGGTATCAGAGCACTTTATCATAAAAAAGAAATATCCATTTTAAGAGTAGATGGTATTCATAAATATATAAGGCACCCATTATACAGCGGGACTTTATTATTTCTTTCCGGAATGTTTTTCATTTTTCCTTTGCTTAGTAATTTCATTGCAGTTTTTATAATTGCTTTATATGTTATCCTGGGTCTGAGATTGGAAGAAAAAAAGCTTGTGCTTGAGTTTGGAGATTCTTACAAAGCCTATCGGGCAAATGTTCCTATGCTTATTCCAAATTTTAAAAAGACCAGTAACAAAAAAGGTGGCCAATTTGGCCACCCTTAAGTTTTGTTGAAATATCGATCTTAGCCGATTAATTTCACATTAACGGCATTCATGCCTTTTTGCCCATTTTGCAAGTCGAATTCTACTTTGTCATTCTCTTTTATTTCATCGATTAAGCCACTTGCATGTACAAATGTTTCCTTTGAAGAGTCATCGTGTTTGATAAAACCGAATCCTTTTTCACTATTGAAAAATTTAACGGTCCCTGTTGTTTTGTTGTCCATTGTATTGTTGTTTATTAAAATAATTAACTGCGAAGATACGTATTTATATCGTATAATCGACTTTAGGGGAATACAAGTTGTTAAAGTCAGTTGTCCCCGCGCATGGAAGAAAGTTGCATTATATCAAGCAGATTAGTAGCAGTAGGAGAGATTGTGCTGCTCAGCATTATATCTTTCCATTTTTCTATTTTTTTATCCCATACGGGCTTTGGAGGGTAGTCATTATCAGCAGATACTATTAGGGTAGCAACTTTGGAGGAAATCTTTACCGGTTGGCCACCAGGTCCTGCGATAGTGATATACTTTTTTTCATTGGTTGGTGTAATACCAATTCCTTTAATTAATGATTTATCTTTTGATGATTCTATTATTGATTTTAAAGCTTTATTATTGAGAGAGTCATTCACACCTTTATTTGCAGCACTATCCCGAGTAATAGAAGAAATTGAAGCAACTTCTTGTTTGTCAGTATTTTTATTCTTTTTTTCAAAGAACAATGAGCTTATAAAAATGATGAGTAAAGATGCAGCAGCAGTTAAAGCGTAAAATATAAATTTAGATCTTTTTCGAAACGCAGGAATTTGTATGGTTTTCTTTTCACTGTTATCCAACTCAGTAACAATGTTACCCCAAATGCTTTCTGGGGGCGTTGATTCATAATCGAATAATTTTTGTTGAAAATCCTGCATAATCCGCTATGAATTTAATGTGTCGTTACTTGTTTTGTTTAACCTTTTTTCGACCGATTTTTTTAAAACCCCCTTGGCTCTTGCCAGTTGGGACTTACTTGTGCCTTCATTGATTCCGAGTATATCAGCAATTTCTTTATGTGAGTAGCCTTCGATTACATGCATATTGAATACCGTTTTGTAGCCTGGTGATAATTCATTAACCAAAGAAATAATGTCTTTTTCAGCGAGGGTATCAAGAATATTCAGGTCATCATCTTCTATCGTGTTTTCCTGTACTTCAGTAACATTATAGAGCTTTACTTTTTTTCTGAAGTGTTCAATCGAGGTATTAACAAAAATACGCCTGATCCATCCTTCAAAAGAGCCTTCTCCACGAAATTTAATTAGGTTTTTAAAAATTTTAATAAAACCTTCCTGTAAAAGATCGTTTGCATCTTCAATATTTCCTGAATAACGAAGGCATACACCATACATTTTTGAAGAATATTTCTGATAAAGAAGCTCCTGCATCTGTCGGTTTCCACTAATACAACCTTGTATTAAGTCGGTTTCTGAAACTGTATGGTTGCTTGCAGTATTCAAATAGTTAAAAGGTTTTAATCATAGTTTGGATTTAATTATCCAGACTCTTCAAGTATTCTATAAGTTTTTCCACGGCTTTTTTTCTGTGGCTGAAATTATTTTTTTCCAATAAAGACATTTCAGCAAAAGTTTTTTCTGCGCCATCAGGAACGAAAACTGGATCATAGCCAAATCCCATTATGCCCCGTCTATCTGCAATAATAGTGCCTTTGCAGATACCTTCAAAAAGAATCTGGCTTCCATTTATTATTAAGCATATTATAGATTTAAAGGAAGCTGTACGATCTTTTTCATTTTCCATCTTCGCAAGTAGTTTGTTGATGTTATTTACAAATGACCTTTCTTCACCCGCATACCGGGCACTTTTTACTCCAGGTTCTCCATTTAAAATATTTACTTCAAGCCCGGTATCTTCTGCAAAACAATCATACCCTGTTAATTTATATATTACCTGCGCTTTTTCCGCCGCATTTTCTTCAAGTGTATCGTAAGGCTCAGGAATATCTATATTTATCCCGGCTTCAGAAAGAGTTTGAATATTAAAATTGTCAGTAAGAAGGCTTTTAACCTCCTTTACTTTATTTATATTATTAGTTGCAAAAACAAGTGTTGCCATTATTTGTTGATCTTGAAAATTTTTTGAAGACTAATCCACAATTGTTTCTTCGAATCAACGTCTTCCTGCAATTGTTCTAAACCCGGACAAAAAATATACTGTGTTTCCTCAAAATGCTGGATCTGGAAATAAGGAATTTTAAAAGGCAAGCCAATATCAGCGGATGAAATGCCAAAACATAAAATCCTTTGAGGGGCTAACAAGGATAACAGATTTTTATAAGTAACATCTTTATGACTGGCAAAATTTACTATAGCTATATCTCCCATTGTAATACTACAGGCTTCAATAAGGCCCGATAAAAATTTTAATTCGCTATCATTTAAAAATTTATGCTGTCCATTTTTTACAACGAAAACTATATTTTTTTCATTTCCTCCTAAAAAATCAATCTCCGTCTCTTTTTTATGGATCCCGTTCCGGTTAAATTTCGTTTGTAGATCCACAAGGCTTTTTTTGAATAAAGATTGGTATAATGATATTGGTAATTGAATGTTATCAATGCTCATATTTTTAATTAAGCCTCTTTTTTTCGTTTCTTTGCTACAAATTTAATGATATGATAGCAGCTGTGGATTTTAATATTACACGGGTAGAAAGAAGCAAATTGAATTCTTTGTCACTGGAGAACATTCCGTTCGGAAAATATTTCACTGACCATAAGCTGGAAGTTGATTATGAAGGCGGGGAATGGAAAACAGTAGAAATAAAGCCATATCAGCCGCTACTCCTTTCACCATCTTTGGCAGCATTACATTATGGACAAGCGATTTTTGAAGGTATCAAAGCTTATAAAAACCAGGATGGTACAGCCCAGCTTTTCAGGCCAGATGAGAATTTCAGGCGATTCAATATATCTGCGGAAAGAATGGAAATGCCTAAAGTTCCTGAAGATATTTTTATAGAAGGCTTGAAACAACTTATCCGGCTGGATGCAGATTGGATACCAAATAAACCAAATCATTCATTATACATTAGGCCGTTTATGTTTAGTACAGATGAAATGATAGGAGTGAGGCCAAGCAGCAAGTATAAATTTATGATCATACTTAGCCCTACGGGCCCTTATTATAATGTTCCGATGCGTATTTATGTTGAGGAAAAATATGTACGAGCCGTGGAAGGAGGAGTTGGTTATGCTAAAAATGCAGGAAACTATGGTGCAGCTATGTATCCTTCTGCAGAGGCAAAAAGAAAAGGGTATGATCAGGTGCTTTGGACAGACGCATTGGAACATAAATATGTGCAGGAATGTGGAACTATGAACATTTTTTTCCTTATTGGCGATAAAGCAATTACACCCGGGTTAGATTCGGGTACTATTTTGGCTGGCGTAACCAGGGATAGTGTGATTCAGCTTTTGAAAGCTCTTGATTTCAGGATTGAAGAAAGAGATTTAAGTATTGACGAAATTACAGATGCTTATAACTCAGGAAAACTTCTGGAGGTTTTTGGAACGGGTACAGCCGCTACAATTTCAATGATTAAAGAACTTCGTTATAAAGATTTCATAATGTACTTCGATGTAGATAAATGGAGTGTAGGCCCGAAAATTAAAGAATTATTGAGCGGGATAAAAGAAGGTCGTATTGAAGATAAGTATAATTGGATGCTGAAAATTTAATTGCTATTAAGTTAAAACCTTGTTGATTTTATATCTCTTGATTCCTTTTACTTAAGTTTTATCCAGATCTAAATAATTTTGGTATTTAAATTGCCTACACCTACCTTTGCCGTCCAAAAAAATTAGGGTAAAGTAATGCCTACAATTCAACAATTAGTAAGAAAAGGAAGAACAATTATAAAAGCCAAAAGTAAATCAAGAGCGCTTGACAGTTGCCCGCAACGTCGTGGTGTGTGTACAAGGGTATATACAACAACTCCAAAAAAGCCAAATTCGGCATTACGTAAAGTTGCTAAAGTGAGGCTTACAAATAAACTTGAGGTTATTGCATATATACCTGGTGAGGGACACAATTTACAGGAGCATTCCATCGTGCTTATACGTGGCGGAAGAGTAAAAGATTTGCCTGGGGTTCGTTATCACATCGTTCGGGGGAGCCTTGATACTGCCGGTGTAAAAGATCGTAAGCAAAGCCGCTCCAAATACGGTACTAAAAGAGAGAAGGCGAAAAAATAAAAAGATTATTTTAAATTGGTTCCAAAAAACTAATTAACAAATTTCCTAATTAACTAATTAACTAATCAATAAATGCGTAAAGCACAAGCTAAAAAACTTCCACTTGCTCCCGATCCTAAATTTCAGGATAAGTTGGTTACCCGTTTTGTAAATAATTTAATGTGGCAGGGAAAAAAGAGTGGAGCTTACAATATCTTTTATGATGCTCTTGAAAAAGTAAATAAAATTACAGGTGACGATGGTTATGAAGTTTGGAAGAAAGCGCTTGCAAATGTAACTCCTGGCGTAGAAGTAAAAAGCCGCCGAATCGGTGGTGCCACTTTTCAAATACCTGCTGAAGTAAGATCAGACAGAAAAACTTCGTTAAGTATCAAATGGCTTATAAAGTATAGCCGTGACCGCAATGGCAGAAGTATGTCAGAAAAATTGGCGAATGAAATAGTTGCGGCAAGTAAAGGAGAAGGAGCAGCGTTTAAAAAGAAA
>DASYOM010000119.1:0-13040 GCA_036007765.1 Chitinophagaceae bacterium
CCTCAAAGCCTTGTCCCTGAATAATTCGCTTGTGCTGGCAGGTTGGTTTTATAAATGTAACTTACCCACATTTACACTTCTATCCACAAAGAAAAAAGTAACAAAAAAGAAAGTTGTAATAGTAGTAATTCTTGTAGATAAGATCTAAAAGTAAATCTAAAGGTCCCTGCGGAGACGTTGCTGAGAATGAAAGACGTTGCTGAAACAAAGAACAGTAAATATAATTTCAACTCTCTGCAAGCATCGGGGTTTCATTTTCGTATGCTTATTTAATTCGTAATTTTTTTATGAAAATGAAAACCGCGCTGAGACGTTATCACATTTCACACACAACGAAGACATCACATCAATCATAATAATCCTTCAAATCAGTGGTACAAATCAGTGGTCTTACTTGCCAATACAGAAAGTGAAACACATTGATTTTAGTGAGTTGTAGAAGAATTAGTAACTGATTAGTGAACTGAGTATATATATTCGATAATTGGGGGATGATATTTTATAAGTAATCAATATGAAATTTTACCCCACTGTTAAGTAATTCTAAATCGCACAAGTATAGCTAACTCACAAAATCTTTGATACCAAACTTGCGCCAACAGTGAGCTATTTAAAAATTTTTAATATCAGCTTTTAATAAATCATGATCTGTATCCATTTATGAACATTGATCACATTTACGAAGAATATTTAATTTAGAAATAAAAATTTCTTTTAAGAATTTGAAACGTCCTATCTGATTTATTGAAAAAATTATCATCATTAACTATTACAAGTATTCAAATTGATTTTTCCATTTTCCTAGATTCCTCCCTGCATATCTCAATGCTCTCGTAAAAGCTACGTTCACACATATGATAAATAACTTCGCCATTATTATAACTTGCTTTCTTCTGTGCAAGGCTAATTTGCTTTTAACTAACAAGAGTGATACTATTTGTTTAGTATTCTCATTTTCAAAATTATTGCTCAATTTCATATATTACCGCTTCATAAGGTTTGTACAAATTGTTTCTGGAAGACTGTTCGTAATTACCAATTAAAATTTTGCTTTTAGTCAAATCAATAATAGCATTCAATGCAACCTGCTTTTCTGAAAAATTAAGCACTACCAATAGTTTCTGAGTATTTAATTGCCTTGTGTATGCAAAAAGCTGTTTGTTGTTTTCATCAACCAGTTCAAATGCGCCATATATCAAGGTCAAATATTTTTTACGTAATTGCATCATACTCCTAAAATAATTCAATACAGAATCCAAGCGACTTTCTTGTTCTTCTACATTAAGTGCTTTATAATTTTCATTTACCGCCAACCAGGGTGTTCCTGAAGTAAAGCCTGCCTGTGCTTTATCATTCCATTGCATAGGCGTTCTGCTATTGTCCCTGCTTATTTTGGAATGAGAATTTAAAAAGCCCTCATAGTCTTCGCCTTTTTGTTTTAGCTGATTATAAAAATTGATGGTATAGAGATCCTGATAATCTTCTATATTGGTGTGATTGGTATTCACCATTCCTATTTCATCACCATTATAGATATAAGGCGTACCTCTCATGCTCAATAAAAAAGTATGCAGCATTTTTGCAGAAAGTTCCCTGTAGTCTTTGCTGTCATTCCCAAAACGACTTACCATCCTACTCATGTCGTGGTTGCCCAGATAGATGGTACCCCAACCTCTTTCGGTAAACACTTTATCCCACTTGTCAAATATTTTTTTCCATTCCACTAGTTCACGATTATTGTCATCGGAATACATAAAATGTTCTTTGCTGATACCTATACCTGTATGATCAAAATGATAAAACGTTTGCAATTCTTTACGGTCTTCGTCTACAAAAAGCAATGCTTCATCTATGCTTACAACAGAAATTTCTCCAACATTCATACAATCATATTTGGAAAATACTTCCCTGTTCATTTCCTGTAAATAATCATGTAAATGTGGCCCTTTGGAATAATAGGGAAACCATTCTAAAACAGACATATTTTTTGGCAACTCAGGAAATGTGATATCTTTTGAAATACAGGTAATAACATCCAGCCTGAAACCATCTATGCCTTTATCCAACCAGAATTTCATCATGGCATAAACAGCATTTCTTACCCTGGGGTTTTCCCAATTCAAGTCTGGCTGCTTTTCGCTAAATATGTGGAAGTAATAACTGTTGGTTGCTGCATCATATTTCCAGGCCTTACTTTCTTTATCAAAAACACTCCATCGGTATGGGGGCGTACCCTTTTCAGCATCCCACCAATGATAATAATTTCTGTAAGGATTATCTCTTGCTTTTTTACTTTCCTGAAACCAAAAATGTTCATCACTGGTATGGTTTACCACCAGGTCCATTATCAACTTTATGCCAAGCTGGTGCAGTCCTTCCAGCAGCAAATCAAAATCTTCCATCGTACCAAACTGTTTCATGATAGCCTGGTAATCAGAAATATCATAGCCCATATCATCGTTGGGAGATTCATACACAGGGTTCAACCATATCACATCAATACCCAAACTATTGATATATTCTAATTTTTCAATAATTCCTTTTAAATCACCAATGCCATCCCCATTTGTATCTTTAAAACTTCTTGGATACAATTGGTACACCACAACTTCTTTCCACCATTTCCTTATAACATTATGCTGCATACTTTTATAATATTTTATTGAGCAATTGTATTACTGCTTTTAGACTTTTGTTACGTCTAACACTTGTGCTTTTATTTCTTCTGCAAAATATACCCTAACTAAGCACTTACCTTAGTATTAAGTCCTTACAAATAAGCAGCATATCATTGACCTTTAAAATCCGATACCCATTTAACACTCAACCGCATATTGCTATATAAGAAATTGTATATGATGAGTAATAAAAAAATATCATTTATTATCAAATCAAAACAGTTACCTTAGGCTAACCATATACACCATTTCTTCTTCTTATTTTTCTATTTCTTCGGATATACTTAACTATGCTTGCTACTAACAACGATTGGAAAGGTATGAAAGAAGGTAGTAAAACTGCCTTCCTGAATATTTACAAGGAGAATTACAAAATTCTTTTCTCTTATGGATTTAGTTTAACCTGTGATAAAGAAATAACTAAAGATTGCATACAGGATATGTTTCTGGAGATTTGGGATACCAGATTTTCAAATAACAGTGATGTGGAAAATGTGCGTTCTTACCTTTGCACCTGGCTTCGCAGAAAGATCAGTCGTATTCAATCCAAAGTAAGTAAAGAAAGATATTCAAAGAGCTGCTTTGCAGAGTCTAATGATAATACCAGTTCATACGAAACATTATTGATTGCTTTTCAGGATGATATGGAAAAAAAAGAAAGATTAATGAGAGCGTTAAGTCATCTTACAAAAAAACAATTGGAAATTATCAGGTATAAATTCTTCGAAAACCTTAGCTACGAGGCAATATCCATTAAAACCAATTTAACAATACGTACCATCTATAACAGTACACACATTGCTGTAAGGCATCTTAGAGAAGATATTGTATTGGCAGAACATTTCTGATTATTCTCTAATTCTTTCCGAATTCAAAAACGGGTAATAAATAATTCTCAATAAGTCGGTAAAAAAGTATGCTTATGTGTCACTATACTATTCAAGGCCGCTAAATATTTTTGCATTGGCTGAATTTATATGCTGAAAGATTTTAAAAATTATAAGCTTGAAGATTTTATTGCAGACGAATCTTTTGTTAACTATCTCCTTCGCACTAATGAATGTGATATAATTTTCTGGGAACAATGGGTAACAAGCAACCGGGGTAAAAGATTAATTGTTAAAGAAGCCACTGATATTATTTGTTCACTTTCTTTTACGCTAAGTGAGAAAGAATATAACCATGAGTTTGAAAAATTACACAGCGCTATCAATAAAACTAAACCCAGGGCAGTATTTCAATTATTAAAAAGAAATCATGTTTCAGGCTCGCAACACCATTTTAAAAAAGCAGTACAATATATTGTCTTCTGTTTGTTGATTTTTATTATAGGAACAGCAACATACTTATTAACACAGCAACATGAAAATAAAATTTCAGAACTGGATAAAACCATCAACAGTGGCAATAAGTCAATTACATTCACTTTAAGTGATAGTACTGTTGTAACACTGGCTGCCAACAGCACATTGCAATACCCATCAACTTTTAAAGGCAGCAATAGAGAAGTTTATTTAATTGGAGAAGCTGGCTTTAATGTAAAAAGAAATAAAAAATTTCCTTTTAAAGTTCATAACAAAAATATTGTTGCAACAGTATTAGGTACTATATTCAATATAAAAAAATCAGGCGACTCTGCAATTGTTGTTGAGTTATTAAAAGGCAAATTAAAAGTAGATATTGAAGACACAGCAGCATCTCAAAATTCAATCTTGTTAAATCCGGATGAGAAGGCAACTTATGTTTATAATGGTAAACACTTTTTTAAAACTTCTAATTTAACTCATTTCAATGTTAGCTTTTACAAAAATAGCTTCGAAGAAATTGCTCTTGATATAAAAAATATTTTTAATAAAACACTAATAAATAACAGTGGTAACACCCGCTGGCGTTTTACCGGTGAATTTAAAAATGCAAGTGCAGATGAGGTAATTGAAAATATATGTTTAATAAAAAAATTGCATAGTGAAGAAACAGGCGATACCATTTTTATTCATGATTAAAAACTAAATATGCCAGTTAACATTACTTATTATAGAACCAGTGCTTTTTTAAAGATCACGATAAGCACTTTATTAATTCTATTTTGTATAAGTTCATTAAAGGCCAGGGGTTTTAAAACATTTTTTAACAAAGATGTGTATGTGGTAATAAATAACAGCAGCGAAAAGTTGCAGAACATATTTACACTTATAGAAAAGCAAACACCTTTTTCATTTGCATACGATGAAAATGATATAAATCTTTCAAAAGAAATAAAGCTTGCTACTGGTCAACAGCTTTTAAAAATTATTCTCAAGGAAATTGAAACCCAAGCGGGCCTCCGCTTTACAGAAAAAGCCAATCTTATTTTGGTAAATGTAAAATTATCAGGAATTAAAAAAGCTGTAATGACTATTCCTGTAAAAGGGGTAGTTCGGGACTTAAGTGGGGCACCATTAAGCAGTGTAACGGTTCTTATTAAAGGTACCAAGGTGGCTGTGCAAACAGATGCTGACGGAAAGTTTTCGATTGATGCTCCTGATAACGGAGTATTAATATTTAGCAGGGTTGATTTCAAAACCCAGGAAGTATCCATAAATGGGCAGGCAGTATTGAATATAGATATGGTGGTTGTAAATAAGGATTTAGGCGAGGTAGTGGTGGTTGGTTATCAAAGCCGCAGGCGGGGTGATCTTTCCGGTGCTTTGTCGGTGGTAAACGTAGGAGATATAGCTAAATTACCGGTGTTAAGTGTAGACCAGGCCTTGCAGGGAAAAGTGCCTGGTGTACGAATCACTCAAAATACCGGACAACCGGGTGATGGTGTTGTTGTACGGATTAGAGGGGTAGGAACAATCAATGATAACAATCCTCTTTTTATTGTTGATGGCATACCAACCAAGGACGGAATAAATTTTCTTTCTCCTAATGACATAGAATCGATCGTTGTTTTAAAAGATGCCTCTTCAGCAGCTATCTACGGTTCACGTGCGGCTAATGGTGTAGTGCTTATTACAACCAAGAGTGGTAAAAAAGGAAAACCACAATTTAATTATTCGGGGTATGGTGGTTTTCAATCACATGGAGACTTACCCAAAATGGCCAATACAGCAGAGTATGTAGAATTGTATAATGAAGCTGCTGATAATGATAATGCGGGTGTTATTAATCCTGCGTTGATTAGGCCAAAAATACCTGCCACTTTTCCAATGGCAAATACGGATTGGCTAAGAGAAATTTTTCAAAACGGACAAATTCAAAGCCATCAACTTTCTGTACGGGGAGGGAATGATAAAACACTCTATTACATTTCAGGGAATTATTTCAAACAAAATGGGATTATTCTTAATTCCTCGTATGAGCGGTATTCCTTATTATCTAAACTAAATATTGAGCTTACCGATAAGTTAAATATTGCAAATAATATCAATGTTTCTTATTCTAAAAAAAATATGATAGGAGGCTCCGGTGATGGTTATGGAGGAAACGGAGGCAGTGTAGTGCGGTATGCATTATTTCGCACACCGGCAATACCTGTGTATGACAGTGCGGGTATTTATTCAGACCTTCCCGCTTATCCTGCTTTTTTTGGAGATGGATATAACCCTGTTGCTTTAGCTAATAAAACAGATAATAAAGAAATTCAGTACCGCGTATTTACGAATTTATATGCAGAATATAAGATTCTTAAAAATTTAAAATTTAAATCTGATATAGGGCTTGACGCTATCATAACCAATGATAAGCGTTTCGATGAAAATTATGGAACGTTCTTGCGTATCAACAACCCCAGCAGGCTAACCGTTAGCACCTCAACTAACATAAATATTATATGGAATAATACTTTTGGGTATAACAAAACAATAAATAGTGTTCATAATATATCAATACTTGCAGGCACAGAAGCAATCAGTAATAAAAATAATTTACATGGAGGCACCGACAGGAGTTTTGCTAATCAAACAGCGAGGTTCAGGTATATTGGTAATGGCAATGGATTAATCGGCGCTACCACAGCTTTTGAAGGCAAAACTGAATCAGCTTTGTTTTCTCTTTTTGGAAATGCAAATTATTCCTACCGCAATCTTTACTTGTTCTCTGCTAATGTACGCCGGGATGGATCTTCCCGCTTTGGACCCGACAACAAATACGGTACATTTTTTTCCGGATCCTTAGGCTGGAATGCTCACAACGAGAAATGGGTACAAGATCATTTGCCTGTAATATCTAAATTGAAATTAAGAGCCAGTTACGGACAATTGGGCAACCAGGAAATTCCTGATTATGGATTTGTTTCCATTATTGGTAATCTTTATAATTATCCATTTGGACAAACGCAATCAAGCAATCCGGGATCTACCATTGCAACACTAGGTAATTCAAAAGTAAAATGGGAATCTTCTACACAGGCAGATGGAGGTATTGATATAGGTATTTGGAAAGATAAATTAACCCTGACAGTGGATTATTTTGTTAAGACCACTTCAGATATGTTGATTCCTATACCGTTTCCCCTCATAGGAGGCACTGCAAAACCTCCTTATTTAAATGCAGGCAAAGTGCAGAATAAAGGTTTGGAAGTGGATCTAAATTATAAAAATAATACTCACTTGTTTAAGTATGATATTGGTGTAAATTTTTCAACCCTTACTAATGAAGTGCTTTCTTTAAGTAACGGCCAGCCAATAGCCGGGGGTAGAATTGACAATAATTACAATGCAACATTAACAACAGTTGGCCACCCGATTGGATCATTTTATCTGTATGAGCAGGAAGGCATCTTTCAGAATGCGGCAGATGTATTTGCCCACGCTTACCAGGGATCCGGAATAAAACCCGGTGATGTAAAATTTAAAGATCAAAACGGAGATGGTGTCATTGATGATAAAGACAGAACCTTCCTTGGCAGTGCCATTCCAAAATATACTTTTGGCGCAACTGGCAATTTTGAATACAGGAATTTTGATTTATCAATATTCTTCCAGGGACAATATGGTAATAAAATTTATTCACAGGTGAACATGGATATTGAAGGATTTTATCGTGCCTTTAATGTTACACAACGTGTATTTGACGAGCGATGGCACGGCGAGGGCACAAGTAATTCCATGCCGAGAGTTACTTTTAAAGGAGCTTCCAATAATAAATTTCCTTCAAGCCGTTTTCTTGAAGATGGTTCATATCTAAGATTAAAAAATTGCCAGATAGGTTATACCATTCCGGAAAAAATAGTTAGCAGGTATAAAATAAAAAGTTTAAGATTTTATGTAACCGGTCAAAATTTATGGACCCTGACAAATTATACCGGTCTTGATCCAGAAATGCATATCAGTGATAATGTAAGAAGAGATACTTATGGCGGCGATGTAGGTGCAGGAATTGATTGGGGCACTTATCCAAGTGCCAGGAGTTTTATTTTAGGTTTGAATTTGAATTTTTAATTAATAATGGTGTTACACTTCTATACAAGGATTTTTGATAGATTAAAATTAAATTGATTTGCATATGAAAAAGAATATTTCCAATACGATCTTAACCTTGTTTTTATTTTTGAACATTGCGGGATGCAAAAAATTTATTACCAAGGATGTGGTGGGGCAATATCCAGAAAGTGAATTTTATAAAACACCCGCACAGGCAGTATTGGCCATTAATGCAGCTTATGTGCCCCTCGCCTTTACAACTTCCAATAACAACCGGTTATGGGTGTTTGGAGATGTGGCTTCGGATGATGCTGCAAAGGGCGGTGATGCCGGCGACAATGGAGATATTGAATTTATAGATCAATTTACCCTTAATTCTACTAACGGAAATCTGGCTAGTATATGGACTCTTTTATATGATGGAATTACACGCTGCAACATTGTATTAAGTAAAGTGCCTGGAATACAAATGGATAATACTTTGCAGCAAAGAATTCTTGCAGAAGCTAAATTTTTACGCTCACATTATTATTTTGAGCTTGTAAATATTTTTGGAGAGGTGCCTGTTATTTTAAAGCCATTACCTCCTGACCAATTACAGATAGCACAATCCACTATACAACAAATTTTTGAAACAGTTATTGAGCCTGATCTAACAGATGCAGCAACCCATCTTCCTGTAAACTACACAGGTGCAGATGTTGGAAGGGTTACATCAGGTGCCGCTACAGCATTACTGGCTAAAGCTTATTTATTTGAAAGTAAATGGGATAAAGCCGCCACAACAGCAGCAAAGATTGTAAATAGCAATGTGTATGATTTAATGCCGCTATATACCCAGAATTTTAATCAAAGATTTAAAAATAATAAAGAATCAATTTTTGAAATACAACATTTAACCGGGCAGGATCCTAAACTCGGCAATGAATTAAATCAATATTTTGCTCCACGAATTGACAACGGATATTTCTTTAATGCGCCTACTCAAAATTTTGTAGACGAATTTGAAAAAACAGGAGTAGGAATTGTTGATCCCAGGCTTGACTATACTGTTGGCAGGGATACTATGCCATGGTTTAACAACCGCAAATTTGATAAAACATGGTCGCCAAGTACCGGCTATCTTACCCGAAAACATCAACAACCACTTTCAGAAGTCACCAATAAAAGTGATGGAAATCTTAATTATACATTCATCCGCTATGCAGATGTTTTACTTTGGTACGCAGAAGCTTTAAATGAATCGGGACATAGTGCCGAAGCATTAGCACCCCTGAACCGGGTAAGAAAAAGGGCAAGAGAAAGTTACCTCTACGATTCTTTGCAGATAGGTTACCCAAATATTCCCGGAGGTCTCCTCCCTGATATTACTTCCCTTAACATGGTAACACTGCGTGCTGCAATACAACATGAAAGACGTGTTGAATTAGGGTTTGAATTTCACCGTTATTTCGATCTCATCCGATGGGGAAAAGATTATGCAACCCATGCTTTGAGCGATAAACCAAATTTTAATTACAATTTAAATAAACATTTTCCTATTCCTCAAATTGAAAGGGATAGAAATAAAGCTTTGCATTAATTCAGTCATTTTTTTTAAACATTATTAAACAATTTAAATTTTGTCATCATGAAATCATCAATTCATTCATTCAAATTTATCAAAACCACGCTCATCTGGGCTTTCCTTCTGGGAGTTGTTTTTGTTTCGTGTAGTAAAAATGGTACTACGCCAGTTGTAGTTGTGCCGAGTGATAAAACGGCTTTACAGGCTAGTGTTACAGTAGCCCAGGATCTTAATGATAATACCTTGGAAGGCACAAAGCCAAACCAATATGAAGTGGGAACTAAAGTAGCCTTAACAACAGCATTAAATGCATCAAAATTAGTTTTAGCAGATGCCAAGGCGACTCAAGCGGCCGTAAACAATGCCACAGCACAATTGATTGCTGCAATTGCAGCTTACCAAACCCATCTTATAAAAGAAATTGCAGCAATCAATTTAATTGGTTACTGGAAGATGAATGGCAATGCCAATGATTCATCCGGCAATTCCAATAATGGCACACTAACAACGGGTGCAGCATTATATGGTGCTGGCATACCTACACCTGCAGCTGATCGCTTCGGGCGTGCCGGCCTGGCTTATCATTTTGATAAGGGGGGGAATATTGATGTGCCTTATAAAGCTTCCTTGAATTCTCCGCAAATGTCATTAAGTCTTTGGGTTAAATGGTCATCAACAGGAAGAACATGGGATCCCAGTACTTATACAATGGTTGCAATGAACCGCTGGAATGGTTATAAATTTCAATTACAAGGGGGCCATTTACCTTTCTACACTGTAAAAGTTGTAAAAGCAGTTGGAGATACAACTATATACGATCGGGATGATGCAGGGACTGCAGTAGCAGAAAATACATGGAGACACTTGGTGGTTACTTTCAAAACAGGTGTTATGAGTTTTTATATTAATGGTGATTTAGTTAAAACATGGGATACTTCTACACCAAATCCTGTTCCTGGTAATGCATTAACACTTATCAATCCAATTGATTTTGTTATCGGGCAGGATCTGCCAACCAATAAATATCTTACCGTTGATGGAGATTATCAGGTAGCATGGGGTGGATTTTGGACAGGAGATATGGATGATGTGATGTATTACAACGTAGCATTAGATGCAACCCAGGTAAAATCTATTTTTCTTAATCAAAATACACTCTAATTATTTTTAGGGTTATTAAATTTAAAAACCCCTGCAGTAATTCAAAGCCTGTGGGGGTTTTTTTATATCATTCACTTGCTTTCTTTTAGATTTATTTCAAAACATTTTGTTTTAAATTTTTCAATGAATTTTCTAAAGCAATATTGGTGTCTTTTATTTTTAATTTTTTTTTTAGTCTCCTGTAAAAACGAAACGGTGGATCACAAAAAATTATTATTCTGGTGTTCCAATAATAACCAAGAAATAAAACTGTCTGTATCACTAACCAACCAATGGAATCTTGATCATGCTGCTACACCAATCCACATGCAGCCCATACCCGAAGGGCAATCAAGTGAAGAAGTTATTCTTGCAGCTGTAGTTGGTAAGTCGGCCCCGGATATCTATGCAAATATGTGGCAGGGAAATGTGGAGATGTATGCACATGCAGGAGTATTAATTCCTTTGGACACATTAAAGGGCTTTAGAGATTTCATCAATGAACGTTGCGACAGCAGTACAATAAAAGAGATTACTTCATCAGACGGACATATTTACCAGATGCCATGGAAAGTAAACCCAATAATGACGATATATAACAAAAATCTTTTTGCAGAAAATAATATTCATGATCTTCCAACAACTTATTCAGCTTATATCCAAACCGCAAATACTTTTAAAAAGAACAATGCAAACTCCTCCACACCAAAACGTTTTGGATATACTGCCGTAAAAGCAATATGGTATGAACGTTTGTTTAACTTTTATCCATTATACCTCGCTGCATCTAACGGTGCATCATTAATTGTAAATAATAAAGCAGCTTTCAATAATAAATATGCCATTGGTGTTTTTAGATTTTTGCAAACCTTATACAATAACGATTATTTTTCCAGGGAAAATAAAGCCGCTTCAACTGATCCTTTTGTAATACAATCTATCGCAACAAAATGGACAGGCCCTTGGGAGATCGCTTACCTTAACAATATACCATCAAGAAATTTTGACTTTGATTATTTTTTACCAATAGTTCCTGATGATCATACAGGGCCGGTTTATACTTATGCCGATCCCAAAAACATTGTGATGTTTAGTACGTGCTCTAACCCACAGGCGGCATGGGATTTTATAAAAACAATAGTTGATAAAAAGGGAGACCTTCAATTGCTGGAACTTACGGGCCAATTTCCACGAAGAAAAAATTTAGATACAGATGATTTTTATGCAGCGTATTTTAAAAAGAATCCTGCTATGATCCCTTTTGCAAAAGAAATTCCATTTGTAAAAGGAGTTGATAATTGTGAAGTGATTGTTGAAGTGCTTGATATTATTTCTCAGGAATATGAAGCTTGCGTTATTTATGGAAAGAAAACACCGGAGAAGGCAATAGCAGAAGCGGAGCTGGCTGTGAACGTTTTATTAAGGAATGAAAAAAATTAGAACAAATATTTGTGACTAAAGAATTTACAATAGCAATTATTGGTGCTGGAAGCTTCGCAAATTTTGCAGCCAATTCCTTTTTAAAAATAAAAGGAATAGAAATTATTGCTGTAGCTGATGTAAATGAAAAAGCAGGGAAACTCCTGGCAAAAAAATTAAATGCCAAATTTTATTCTCAATATCAAATGCTTTTACAAGACTACAGTGTTAACCTTGTTTACATTGCAACCCCGCCGTTTCTGCACTTTGAAATTTCAAAAGCAGCGTTAGCATCAGGCAAGCATGTGATCTGCGAAAAGCCTGCAGCCTTAAAAACAAGTGAAGCCGAAGAATTAAGAACATTGGCAAAAGAGTATAAGTTATTATACGTTGTTAACCTTATGCAGCGTTACAATCCATTGTATACAGCGGTAAAAAAAATAATCGGTAAAAAAATATTAGGAAATTTTCTTCACGGATTTTTTGAAAATTATGCAAGTGATGAAAATTTGAATGAGCAACATTGGTTTTGGGACCGGGGAAAAAGCGGTGGCATATTCATTGAGCATGGCGTTCATTTTTTTGACATTTTTTCTGGCTGGCTTGGTGATGGTAAAATAATAAATGCTGTTGAATTAAAACGTAAAAATGTGTCAACAACAATTTATGATCGTGTACAGGCTACAGTGCTATATAATGATGGACTGGTAAATTTTTATCATGGATTTGACCAGCCAAAAATTTTAGACAGGCAAGAGATGAGGCTGCAATTTGAAAGAGGAGAAATTACTTTGTATGAATGGATACCGGTTAAAATGAAAATACATGGAC
>DASYOM010000120.1:0-11305 GCA_036007765.1 Chitinophagaceae bacterium
GGCATATACCAATCTCGGCTTGAGCAGCAGCCTGGCAACAATAACCAATAAATATGTACGGTTTAAGCCTTCAAGTGTTGACCAACTGGCAACTCTTGATTCAACAATGGATGCGCAGGGGCTTGAAACATTTGATACACCTGTGGATTATAATGTAACGTATGAAGGAGATTATTATCAGGACCCGGCAATACCTGAGGAACAAGTTACATGGCAATACGCAGTGGTGCCTCCAAACTTTATATTCCCTGCAGGAATACAATACGAAATAATTGCGCAAATACATATACCGGGCGATAATTACACCGCAATCGAAACAGAGGCAGAAAGGCTGGCATCTATCCAGGACGGCCTTAATGGTAATTCTTCCTCCAGGAGCAGTAATACAATAAGTCCAAATGTTGCTGATGATTGCCTTCCAGGTTGGGTTTGGGATCCAAGGTTAAGACGGTGTATAAATACTAATTGCCCTACTGGTTACTATTGGGATGGCGATCAATGTGTTCCTAATAATCCTCCACCACCTCCACCTGCACCAGATGCAGCAGTACCTGCAGGGAATATCACCGTGTTTGATAATAATTTTGGAACAAACCTTCCTGTACGCAAAGCGAGGGTTGTGGCGAGGAGATGGTATAAAATTGAAAGAGTATTTACTGACATTAATGGGCATTATATTTTTACAAAAAGATTTAAGGATAAAGTAAGGATAAATGTAAAATTCAAAAATGCTGATTCGCAGATCAGGGCATTCCGTGGTGCAAGATTATGGCAAATGTTGTATGCCGTTCAAAGGACTCTTGGAATATTTAGCGGTAATAAAAGTGCAATAGACTATCTATTTTTAAGAATAGTTCCCGAAAATTCAAAAGGCATGCGTTATTGGGCTGCAGCTACTGTTCACAATGCTGTACAGGATTACCGTGGTTATGCTCCTCAGGAAGGCATTGCTTTGCCCCCATCGGGTTTAAAAATTATACTTTCAAGTTGGGGAAGAGGTTCGGCTGCTACCCCATTATTTGGTAAGAGAGTTTTAAATGGAGTAGGACAGGAATTCGTACTTACTTTTTTAGCGACTGCTGTAAACCCGATTGTAGGCGGTGTAGCGGCCGCAATTGTAGTTTTAAAAAAGCAGGTTGATATTGCCTTAAGTTATAACATTGATCTAACCCGGCTCAACTCTGACCGGCTGAAAGAAACAACCTATCATGAGCTTACACATTCCGGCCATTATACTGCTTTGGGCAATGGATGGTACACCAATTTTGTTGATAAGGAGATTTCCGAAATTATTTCAAATTTTGGAAACCCTACTTTTTCTCCTTATGGCGGCGGTAATAATTCTTACTCTTCCCCCATCATTGCTTTAGGGGAAAGCTGGGCTTATTACATGGGGCATTTTTTGGCTAATAGAACGTATGGGTTAAACAGTGGCATAAGTGTTGAACAAGGTATAGGTTACACAAATAATAATCCACTTGCAGGATTAAGCAGCCACTTAAATTTATTGGAAGACTTTAGCCCGTTCAGAACTACTGATCCATTTCATTGGATACCGCAGGGATTATTTTATGATTTGAATGATGCTCGTAACGAAACTACTCCAGTGCTAGATCAAGTTTCAGGATATTCAAATCAACAAATGTTTAATTCCTTTCAATCAACTATTTATACTTTACAAGATTACAGAGTTAGACTATTGCAAACCACAGCAAATCCCACATCTGGTTTTGTACCAAATTTATTTTCTCTATATGGCTACTAAAATTTATACAGTAGCCATCTTGCTAATTATTGCTATGACTACAACTTTTAGCACTTGTAAAAAAGGAGTATTAGGGTGTTCAGAGACGGTTTACAATTTTAAAATAAATATTAAAGCATATCCCGATTTGGATAGTATTCATATTGGAGATACAATTTGGTTGGAGGTAAATACACCAACAGATTTAAAAGATATTAGCTCAAGTAAAGTTGTTAATTATAGTGGGGCAGCTAATTTTGGAACTGCTATTTCTTTTCTAAAATTTACTGGAGGTAGTATTAATAATCCAGGTGCTGTTTATTCAGCTAATGATTTTAGATATTATATTGCATCAGGTCAACAAGTCAATAATCCATTTGTTGAAGGCATTCGAGAATACTTATTTGTAGAAAATAATAGTTTATTTAAGTTTAAGCTGGCCATTATTCCTAATCAAAATGGTATTTATAGTATAGGCATTAGTGATGCAGCAAATGTCTATCGCAAATCGGATAAATGTACAAAATCTTATTTTGAAATAGATTTTGCAAATACGAATCAGCATTTATATTTTTTACAAAATAATAGGCCGGGATACCTAATTGAAGGGTCAGAATTAACCCATTTATATTGTTTTAAAGTTTATTAAACTCTATATTTTTTTGTAGTGGTAAAGCCTTATATATTAGCAACGCTAATAACTTTTTTAATAACAGCCTCCGGCATTTCGCAGGTAAGCAATTCAAACCACAATTTACTTGCTCAAAAAAATAAACGCAATCATCCTTTTTATGAAACAGAAAAGATTGATGTAAAGTATAAAGATGTTGATGTACTTAAAGATTACCGCGGGATTTTAAAGGGTTTTAATAATGATGGTATATACCTCTCTTCTTTTAAAAAAAGAGATACAGCACTCCAATATATTTCAATAGGATCAATCGTTTCAGTAACGAAGCTATTGCGAAAAGAAAGAACGGCTTCCGGAGTCACTTCCGGAATTTTATCAGCCGGGGCATTACTATTTTTTAGCGCAGACAATGGTACTGAGGGAAGTGGTTATGCTTTCCTGTTTGGAATACTTTCAATTTCAGGAGCAGCTTTTGGGGCCATTGCCTTTTTGAGTACTTATGGGTTGCAACCACTAAATACAAAATCTGTAAAAAGAGGCTGGCATTTTTCAATTCAGTAAAGAAGTATATGGACATTTCTTTTCATGGAACAAATATTTATTCTTCATGAAACTCAACTCTCTTTATTTGTTTGCAAAATGGATTGATAAAAAGATTATCTATTGCAACAAACTTTTTAGAATTAAAAGAATCAACCGGAAGCTTTACTCTGTAGCCCGTTGCTCTTTCAATTGTTTTATAAACAAATTCCGAGCAATACATCCTGTCATTGGTACCAAGGTCAAATCCCATATCGAACATAACACCATCATTATAATACTTCCGTATAAGAGTAAAAACTTTCTTCTGATCGATCCTGTTTAAATTATACCTGAAAATTCCAAAACCTTTGTTTTCATAAGGATTACAAAATAATTCAAAAGGGTCTCTTCTTAATTTTTGATTTCGGTTCCACTCGCCTCCTATGGCATGATATACAAAAAGCGTATCATTTTCAAAACTTGCAATGCCGCAATGTGAATAGGTTCCATCGGTTTTCGATGTACGTCGCATCATATCGCTTGTAAAATCCCTGCCGGTACGAAGAATGAGATCTCCCTGGTTTACATATTGTTTTGCCTGCGAGATAGCTTTAAAATCTTCATCAATATTCAGTTCCTTCTTTATTAAATTTTCTTTAGCGGAACCATTGATATCAATATCTCTTTTATGGCTGCATGCTGCCATAAAAAATAAAAGGCAGCAAAATAGCCGCCTTTTTATAAAAATTATTTTTAGAAGGTAAATCATTTATGAACTTCCATTTCTTTTACTTTTTCTTTTTCATAAGCTTTGATAATTGCTTTTACAAGCTTATGCCTTACCACATCTTCCTCATCAAGCTCCACATGGCCAATGCCGTCAATATTTTGTAATATCCTTACAGATTTTTCGAGCCCGCTTTTTATTTTCGGAGGAAGGTCAATCTGGGTAACATCACCGTTAATGATCGCCTTTGCATTTGAGCCAATTCTTGTCAAAAACATTTTGAGCTGAAGGTCAGTTGAGTTCTGTGCTTCATCGAGAATAATAAATGCATTATCAAGCGTTCGGCCACGCATGTATGCTAGTGGCGCAATTTCAATAGTGCGTGTTGTCATGTAATAACCAAGCTTATCGGCAGGTATCATATCATCCAAAGCATCATATAACGGCCTTAAATACGGATCAATTTTTTCTTTAAGATCACCGGGAAGAAACCCAAGATTTTCACCGGCTTCAACAGCAGGCCTTGTGAGAATTATTTTCTTAACCTGTTTATTTTTAAGCGCCCTTACTGCAAGCGCAACTGCTGTATATGTTTTACCCGTGCCCGCAGGGCCTATTGCAAAAACAATATCATTTTTGTCAATAGCATTCACCATTGCTTTTTGATTGGCTGTTCTTGCCCTTACGGTTTTTCCATTTGGCCCGAATACCAAAACATCATTGGGGTTCTTTTCGATAAAATTGTCAATTGCTTTTTCATCGTCTCCGCCGAGTATCTGCTCAAGATAATTTTCGCTCATGTGCCCGTTGCGCTCAAGATATTGAACGGCAAGATTTATTTTATCTCTTGCATCTTCAATTTGTTCGGGTGCACCACTGAGCTTGATTTGTGTACCGCGGCTTAGTATTTTGAGACGGGGAAATTTCTTTTTTAAAATATCGAGTTTTCCATTATTAACACCAAAAAATTCTATAGGGTTTACGGTTTCGAGATTAATGATCGTGTCTGTCAATCGGGTTATATTTAAAATTAAAAAAATTCTATTAAAACGGATTCATTTTTTAATCGTGATCAAATATAAAAACTACAAAAACTGATTTACTAAATTACTTATACACATGTGGTTGAAAAAGTTAAATGTCTTATTCGTTAACGGATGCTGTATCATTATATTTTTAAACAAGTTTGTTTTTTTTTAATAATTTCGACTTTAAATCAATTAAAATGAAAAAAAGTCTCCTAATTGTTTTCGGCTGCATCATCTGTGTAATGCTATTCCAGGCTTTCACAACATCACATGATCCTGAATTTAAGAATTTGCAGATTTTACCTAAAGATATTTCGGAGCATGATCTTGATAGTGTTATGCACCACTTTTCTCAGTCGCTTGGTGTAAAATGTAATTTTTGCCATCTGAGAAATGAAGATGCAAAAAAGATGGATTTTGCATCTGATGAAAAACCTGAAAAAAAGGTTGCCCGCAAAATGATGCTTATGGCTATTGATATTAATAAAAATTATTTTGCTAAAATGGAAATGGACCATGATATGGACAAGGAACATATGAATAGTGAACACGTGGACAAGGATCACATGGACAAAGATCACATGGACAAAGATCACATGAGCCACGATATGAAAATGAATAGTATGGATACTACGGGCATGAACAACTCAAGATATATGTTAATGGAAATAAACTGTTATACCTGCCATCGGGGCGAGGAGCATCCTGATTCAAAAATTCCTCCAACTAAAGAAGGCCCAAAGGGGCCGCCACCAACCCAAAAGCCTGCGGATAAATAACAAGAATGCCACTTTGTAAACATTGCTATTTCGAAGGCGAAGGCAGGTATTGTTATAATTGCGGCGAAATCTATCAGCCTCACAGGATAACAATCCATTCAATATTACATGAAGCTATACATACATTTACACATGTTGATAAAGGGATATTGTATACTTTAAAAAACCTCGCACTGCATCCCGGTACCATGCAGAGGAAATACTTTGATGGTGAAAGAAAATCCAATCAAAAACCGTTTTCATTATTTTTTATTTGTGCAAGTATTGCAGCAATAGCGCTGCATTTTGTAAATACTGCCCCGGCAGAAGGGCAAACACAATTTGATGTAATGAAAGAGCATTTTTATAAAAACTATTATGTCATTTTACAAACCATGCTTTTACCCTTTTATGCATTCATTACATGGGTAATATTTTATAGCAAAAATTTTAATTATGCTGAAGCGTTAGTGCTTTTTATTTATTCTTTATCATTCAGCCTCCTTATAATTATCCCGATTAATTTTTTAGGATATAACTTTCATTTTATAAATGAACAATTAACCGAGCTTGTAATTCTTGGTATTTACATGGTTTGGACCAATATCAATTTTTTTAGGCAAACCGAAAAGTGGATTGTTATTTTGAAAAGCGTTATAGTACTTATAGTCTGTTACTTTGCTTCATATTTTGCCGCAACACTGATGATAAAATCAATGCTTTAATTTTTTTATTCCATTTCAAATAACAGGAATTGAGTTTTTTGAATGGGAACGAAATTATTATCAGAAACAAATACCAGGGTTTTGTGCCCGTTCGGTAAAGCCGGGCCAAAGCATACTCCTTCAATATTGTCAATATAAATTCCCAGGGCGTCCATGTTAAGCAATAGCTTTTTTGAAATCATTTTAACCGGTTTATTCTTTACTGAAGTTTCATTCTCAATATTTTCTGCTGAAGTTAAATCAGCGAGATAGATTTTTATGGTACAGCCCGGCATACCTGTGGAGAAAGAGCGTTCTATAACGATTAATTTATTTTTGCCAACGGTAAGAATTTCAGAAACGCCATTGAGTATAAATGCGCCTTGGGGAACAGGTGAATGTGCTACCGCGTCGATTCTATAAGCATATTGGGCAACGGGTGTTTTGGTTGCAACATCAAATTTTATTATTCTTATTATGCCCGTAGAATCGTTCAGGCCGGCCCGTGAGCCGTCATTGTACAACGGTTCTTCCACATTTACAAAAAGAGTTTTATAATCATCAGCAAAAGATAATCCTTCAAATGCGCTATTTCTTCTTGGGCCTTTTTCTTCTTTATTGATATGCATTTGTTCCGGAAGAATAAGAGTGTCTATATAAATGCCCCTTTCATTAATTTCAGTTATTGAAGGATCTTCAAGTATAACCTTATCGTTCCTAATAATACGCTCCCCCTCGCTACACCACGTAAATGAATTATTTAGAGGATTATACCTTATTGCTTCAGGATCCGGGCAATGAAAGGGGTCGGAATTAAAGCCCGGATAAAATTTGCCTTCCGCGTTTTTTAATAGCGTGGTTTCTAAAAAGGAGACACTGTCAATTTTATTATTGTTGATAATAATTTTGGCTTTATAGAACCTTGCAGGATTTCTTTCAGATCTGTCATCGCTTATAATGTAATACACATTCTTTTGGCTCTCATAATCAATGCCGGAAAGGCCACCAATAATTGTATTTTGATATTCTTTGTTATATGGAATGTCATATTCACTTAAAAACTTAAGGCGGTTAAATCCTTGTTTATCCGCAGTATGTCTTGTTGATACGCATGAACTTGAGAAAATAATTCCAAAAAGCAATAGGGTGGATGTTAATCGCATGTTTAATTCATTAGAAAACAAATTTGAGAATTTTTTGTTGGAATAATTAAATACATGTGTGTAATGGTCCGGTATTTTTTAATTTTGTGATAAGATGATTTTACTATTGAAAAAATTAATTTGTAAATAAAATTTTGTCAATTATGGAAGAAACAGCAATAACAGAAAAAACAAGTGCAAGCCAGCCAAGGTGGCTTACTATTGTACGAATTGCGCTGGGCTTTATTTTGTTTTGGAAGGGAATAAATTTTATTCGCGATACTTCTCTTTTGCAGGCAATGATTGAAAAAACAGGGATAGGATTATTTGATAAAAACTCTTCTGTAATTGCTTTTATAATTACCTACTTAAATTTACTTGGTGGGTTGTTTATTGCAGTGGGCCTTTTTACAAGGACTTCATCTATCATACAAATACCTATTCTTATTGGCGCTGTATTTTTTGTAAATATGAAACAAGCGGGTAACAGTGGGTTCGAATTGGTGCTTTCTATAATTGTTCTTCTGTTACTTTTTATTTTTGCTTACAAAGGAAGCGGCTCTTTATCTGCAGATGAATATTTCAGGAGTTATTATAAAGCCGGTTCGGAAGATGGAAACACTAAGAAATTTTTCAGGTAACTTTCTGCCTGCATTCAGTAATTATTTTCTATCCGGTTATTTAACTTTCAGCTTATTCATTATAGCAATAAGACCGTTTATTGTTCCCTCATAATACTTATCCTCTTTCAGGTAAGGAATAAAAATATTGTCGACAATGCCTTTAATTTCGTAATCAGATAATACCTGTTCTACGCCGGTTCCGTTTTCAATACGAAGTTTTTTGGATGCCTTCGACAGTCCAATAAGAATTCCATTAAATTGGCCATTTACCTGCATTCCCCAGGATTTAAATGTTTCTTTGGTAAAATCCTCCACCTGGTCTTTGTTGATCATGTTAGAGTCTATAGTAATGATAGCTACCTGAACTGATGTTACATTGTGAATAACCATTATGAGTGAGTCGAGTTTTTTAGTTTCTGTCTCCGAGAATAATTTTTCAAAATCGTTTACAAGGCCTACCGGTTCCGGAATTTTAAAATGAGGCCCATATGAAGTTTTTACACCGGAAGTATTTACCCGCTGGCGATAAGCCTGGTTTTGACTTAAACTATCTAATGAAAGAGATATAAAAAAAATGAAAAAATAGCTTAGTGGGCTAATAAGAATTTTCATAAGAAGGAGTTTCTCTTATCTAACGCCGGTGAGCCGGATTTATTTTTAACCTGGAATGTGATAACCTCAATAAGATATTATTCATCGAAGAATAAGTGATAATCTTTATAAAGGTTCTTGCAACCTTATTTATTCACTAAGCATCATTTAAAATATAATATCAGGAACATTCCACTCATCATTTCATTTGCCCGCTACATAAACAAAAATGAAATGAAAGTTTCAATTTTAATATCTTCGCCGCTTCCATTTTTTTAAATCAAAATATAATTATGTTATTAATAAAAAAACCGGCAATGTTAATGGCTATGTGCATTTTCACGATTGCTGGTGTGAATGCACAAAAAATTTCTTTCATAGAGTATGACTTATCCAATGGTTTGCATGTAATACTTCACCAGGATAAGAAAGCTCCCGTAGTGGCAGTGACAGTTTACTATCATGTTGGTTCTAAAAATGAAGAGCTAAAGCGTACAGGATTCGCGCATTTTTTTGAGCACCTTTTGTTTGAAGGAACAGATAATATACAGCGCGGGGAATTTTCAAAATATGTGACGAGTAACGGCGGCCGGGATAATGCTACAACCTCCCAGGATCGCACATATTATCATGAAGAATTTCCGTCAAACCAACTGAAACTTGGGCTTTGGCTGGAAAGCGAGCGTATGCTTCATCCTGTAATAAATGAAGTGGGAGTAAAAACACAAAATGAAGTTGTAAAAGAGGAAAAGCGCCAACGGATAGATAATCAACCTTATGGCCACTTTCTTGAAGCTGTATTCTCTAAACTGTTCACTTTACATCCATACCGCTGGCAGCCAATTGGGTCTATGGAAGATCTTGATGCGGCCAGGCTGGATGAATTTAAAGCATTTTTTCACAAATATTATATACCAAATAACGCAGTGCTTAGTATTGCCGGTGATATTAATATTGACAGTACAAAAAAATTAGTTGCAGCATATTTTTCTGACATTCCGAAAGGTGCAGCTATCATGCAACCAAATTTAAAAGAAGTTCCGATTACCCGGGAGATTATAGATACGGCTTATGATTCCAACATCCAGATACCGGCTATTATGGCGGCTTACCGTACACCTGGAAAAGAGACACATGATTCCAAAGTTCTGAATATGATCACCACCTATCTTTCCGGTGGAGCAAGTTCAAAGTTGAATAAAAAAATGGTAGATGATAAGAAGAATGCATTGCAGGTAGGCGCATTTAATTTTGCTTTGGAAGACTACGGTGCATACATTACTTATGCATTGCCCAATAATAATGCAGATCTAAAAAGTCTTTTAAACGATATGGACGAGGAGGTGGCTAAAGTTCAAACCTCACTTATAAGCGATAACGATTACCAGAAATTATTAAACCAGTTTGAAAACGATTATGTAAGCAACAATACGCACATGCTTGATGTAGCTGGTAATCTTTCAGAAAATTATATTATTTATCATAACACAGGGCACATAAATGATGTGCTTAATGAATACAGGAAAATCTCAAGGCAGGAAATCATGGATGTTGCAAAAAAATATCTCAATAAAAATCAAAGAGTTGTTTTGTATTATCTGCCCAAATCTAAATAGCGCATTGGCTGAAACTTAAACACAAAAAATTTCATTTCTATCAAACAAAAAATATGAAGAAAATAATTATAACGGCCTTTGGTTTTCTGTTGTTATTAAATCTGCATGCGCAGAAAAAAATTGACAGAAGTAAACAACCGGAAGCCGGCCCTGCACCCGTAATATCGGTTGGTACGCCGGTAACCTACAGGCTTAATAATGGTATAACAGTTTTGGTTGTAGAAGATCATCACCTGCCAAAAGTAACAGCAACGTATTCTATTGACCAGGGCCCAATTACCGAAGGCGCTAAAGCCGGTGAATTTGATATGATGGGCAATATGCTAAGTGAAGGAACCAGCTCGAAAACCAAAGCTCAATTTGATGAAGCAGTTGAGCAGATGGGCGCAGATGTGAATTTAAGCGGGAACACCTCAAGCACCTCTGCACTTACAAGATATTTTAATAAAGCCTTTATGCTTATGGCGGAAGCCTTACGACACCCTGCTTTTCCACAGGAGTCTTTTGAAAAAATAAAATCACAAACGCTTACCGGCCTTAAAGCGAATGAGAAGAATGCTAAAGCGATTTCAGCAAGGGTAGTAAATGCGCTGGCATTTGGAACTTCTCATCCCAATGGTGAATTTGAGACAGAAGAATCAGTAAATGCGCTTAGCCTTGACGATATAAAAAATATTTACAAACAGTATGTGACTCCATCACGCGGCTACCTCACTTTTGTAGGAGATATAAAGCCTTCCGAGGCAAAAACGCTTGCAGAGAAAGCATTCGGTGATTGGAAAGGTGCGGGCCTTATTTTACCAAAATTAAATCTTGTAAATAATCCAACGAAAACTGAAGTAGATCTTATTGATGTGCCCAACGCGGTACAAAGTGAAATAACCGTGGTAAATCTTGTTGACATTCCAATGAGCAGCCCGGACTATTTCCCTTTATTATTAGCCAACCAAATATTGGGTGGTGGTTCAGAAGGCCACTTATTTATGAACCTTCGCGAAAAGCATGGCTACACCTATGGAGCTTTCTCAGGTATTGGCGCAGGCAGATTCCAGACAAAATTTAATGCTTCGGCTTCTGTAAGAAATGAAAAAGCTGACAGTGCAATAATGGAAATTTTAAAAGAAGTGGACACAATGCGTCTGCAACGGGTAAGTGCCCAGGAATTGAAAAATGCAAAGGCATTATACAACGGATCATTTGCGCTGGGCCTCGAAGACCC
>DASYOM010000121.1:0-16659 GCA_036007765.1 Chitinophagaceae bacterium
GTGTTTGCTCCGCCGTGCTCCAGTCACCAGGAAAGCTGTTACACATTTTGGAATGAATTGAGGCGATTCCAAAATTTTTATTGAGGTGCGAATGAATTACAGTTGCATCGCTGAAGCCTATTATCCATTTGGGCTTCACAGAGAATTGTTTAAAATCAATATCATCAATTATTCTCACCGCACCATAACCACCCCTTCCCAGCATGATAGCTTTTAAAGGAGGATCATCCAGCATATTTTGAAGATCTTTTATTCTCTCTGCATCACTTCCGGCAAAAGTAAAATCCCTGATTCCAACCGTACTGCCGATCCGAATTTCAAAACCCCATTCCTGCATTTTACTAACTGCAGGTTGGATGTCTTCCATTGTTATAAAACCTGAAGGACATGTAATACCAACAATATCGCCCTTATTTAAATATGGCGGAATTTTACCATTACGGTCGCTCCTTATTTTATCAGCCCCTTCTTTAACTATAGAAGTTAAGGACATCAACGGAATTACTGAAGAAAGAAAATGTTTACGATTCATTCGATAAAGTTATTTAAACATTTGTTCACCCATACTACCAGAAAAAGCGTTAGTAGCTGCATATGTCCTGAGACCTCTATTCCACAAATCCCCAATAATTAAAAAAGCGATTTTTTTCTAAGCAACCTCATTTTAGCATTGCTGATTTTACGGTATTTTTGCAAACTCAAAATTATTTTTAGCAACGGAAAGACTTTTTTAAATTGACAAACTATAATTAAACTTTTATCGGAGACCTGGCATGAAAGATTTTAAACGTTACTTATTAACTGCTGCATTGCCTTATGCAAATGGCCCTGTACATATCGGCCACCTTGCCGGCTGCTATTTGCCAGCAGATATTTATGCACGTTATCTCCGGCTCCGTGGAAAAGATGTAAAGTTTGTGGGTGGGAGCGATGAACACGGTGTACCTATTACAATACGGGCGATGAAAGAAGATATTACCCCAAAGGAAGTAGTAGATAAATATCATGCTATTATTAAGAGCAGCTTTGAGCAAATGGGAATTTCGTTTGATATTTATTCAAGAACATCCAACCCTGTTCATCATAAAACCGCATCTGATTTTTTTCTTAACCTCTATGAAAAAGGATTATTCGAAGAAAGAGAAACAGAACAATATTATGATGAAGAGAAAAAAACTTTTTTAGCGGACAGGTATATTACAGGAACATGCCCGGTATGCGGCCACCCGAATGCTTATGGCGATCAGTGTGAGAATTGCGGCTCTTCTCTTAGCCCGGAATTATTAATAAATCCAAAGAGTACCTTAAGCGATGCCGTACCGGTAAAGAAGAAAACAACACATTGGTATTTCCCATTACAAAATTACGAGGGTTTCTTACGGCAATACATACTCGAAGATCATAAAGAGTGGAAAAATAATGTTTATGGTCAATGCAAAAGCTGGCTTGATAAAGGGTTACAGCCAAGAGCAATGACACGTGACAGTAACTGGGGTATAAAGGTTCCAAGCCCCCCGGCGCCTGAAGGGGGAGGCGGAAAAGTATTGTATGTTTGGTTTGATGCCCCTATCGGATATATTTCCGCGACAAAGGAATTGTTGAGCAACTGGGAAGATTACTGGTACAGGGAGGACACAAAGCTTGTTCATTTTATAGGGAAAGATAATATCGTTTTTCATTGCATTATTTTTCCTGCAATGTTAAAGGCACATGGTGGTTTTATTTTACCGGACAATGTGCCGGCAAATGAATTCCTGAATATTGAAGGACAGAAAGTTTCCACCAGTCGTAACTGGGCTGTATGGGTTGATGAATACTTAAAAGATTTTCCCGAACAGCAGGATGTGCTGAGGTATGTGCTTTGTGCCAATGCGCCTGAAACCAAAGACAATGATTTTACCTGGAAAGATTTCCAGGACAGGAATAACAGCGAGCTTGTCGCAATTTTCGGCAATTTTGTAAACCGCACATTTGTATTAATGCACAAGCTTTGCAAAGGCAAAGTTCCTCCCTTGCATAATGAACTTGTAGATGAAACCGATAAACAACTTGTAAAGGAACTTTCCGTTACAAAGTTGAAAATTGAAAATCTACTCGATCAATTTAAATTCAGGGATGCACTATTTGAAGTGATTGATCTTGCCCGTAAAGGCAATAAGTTTATGCAGGATAAACAGCCCTGGATAGTTGCGAAACAAACTACTGGTGATGGACAACCGACAACAGATGCAAAAAACAGGATTGACAATTGCCTTCACATTTGTTTACAGCTGTGCGCTAATCTTACGGTATTCATAAATCCATTCCTTCCGTTTACAGCAAAGAAAATGATTCACATGATGAAGGTGGTCGATAAAATGCTCGATTGGAAAAATGGCGGAAACTTAAAATTACTGAGTGTGGGCTATAGCCTTCGAGCGCCTGAATTATTATTCAGGAAAATTGAAGATGCGGAGATTGCCGCGCAGATAGAAAAATTACATAACAGCAGCGTGCAGAATAATAAAGCAACTGAGAAAATAGGTGTTGCGGAAAAAGAAAATAATAACTCATTGCAAAAAGATATGAATACAAAAGAAATGGCTAACTCTAAATCAGAAGGTGATAATAACTATATACAACTTTTGAAATCTCAAATTGTATTTGATGATTTTGCAAAAATTGATTTGAAAGTGGGAACCATTATTTCTGCAGAAAAAGTAGAAAAGGCTGATAAGCTTTTAAAGCTGCAGATAGACTTAGGTTTTGAAACACGAATTATTTTATCCGGTATTGCTGAGCATTTTTCACCAGAAGAGATTATACAAAAACAAGTGGTAGTAGTAGCCAATCTTGCACCGCGAAAAATGCGTGGCATTGAAAGTAATGGCATGATATTAATGGCGGAGGACAAAGCAGGGAAATTATATTTTGTTGCTCCTAATATAGTTATTGCCAATGGAAGCGGAGTAAGTTGATTTGTTTAGAAAAGTTACACAGGCAAACTATTATGATAACTCTAATGAATAAATTTGTTTTCACACTTGTCATTAGTCTTGTTTTACCTAATAATGTATCTGCGCAAAAAAGTGTTATAATTGATTTTAGTGTTGGTTTAAACAAATCTGTAGGTCCCGATATACTTAAAAGCAAGCGTTACCCCAATATAAATATTCAATATTACCAGAGGAAAGAATATAAAAATCCATATTTAAATTTTACAGGAAATATTTTATATAGGCTTGGTAATGATTGTTTATTGGGAATTCGGTCGGGAGTATACATTTATATCATGGAAGAATACGTTTCCATTGCTAAAAGAACTACCATATCGGTTCCATTAGAATTAACCGGAAGGTATAAAGTTTTTGATATCAGAAATAATTCATTAGGAATAAATCTGGAGGCCGGTTTTAGTTTCTTCAATATTTATGATCGTATTGAGCGATATAATAACGGCAAGTTATTAGGCGCATCTGCATTCTATTTAATAAGGAAAAAGCACCTAATTAAATTTGGCGTGGAAAAACAAATAGACAATGTCTCGATGTATGTATATAAAATTAATCCGTATAGTCCAATACAAATATTCAACTACAAGATAAACAGGCTATCGTTTGCGTTATCCTATGGTACTAGATTGTAAGCTAATAAACTTCTGTAATTTCCACATTGAATATACATAGTACGAAGAACGATTTCATTTTTTACATTAATTCTTCCACATAGTTTAATTGGCTAAGGAATTAAACTATTTTTATAAACTGCAAAGAAAATAATCTTTTCATGAAGTTTTACCTGAATGTCTGTGCTGTTTTAGTTGTGACACCTTTCATTTTTTGCATGGCAAGTGCACAGCATTTAAGATTTGAAAATATTAGTTTGGGCTATAAAGTTTTTTATATTGATGGAGTTGGAAATAATCCTACGACTATAGCAGCTTTAATGAAAGACCATGTATCATACCAGAATTTCTTAAGTAGCCTGAATTATAATGGGATATTTGGAAACCCGGAAATTCAGGCTTTAAAAACGTTTTATATAAATACAGAAATATTCAAAGAAAACACTTTTTCACATTTCTGGAGAAAATATAGAGTGCAAACAGGTTTTTTGATTACTAACAAACTTGAGAAAAAAGGTTTAGGAGTTGAAAGGCGTGATTATTCTGCCGCAGACTCAACGTTAACAATTAATAGCTATTCCCTTGTTCAGAATCAAAAGTTTCTTGGAGTTACGGCAGGCTTGAACAGGCGAATTAAAATTTCCAATAAATTAAATTTTCTTATTGGATTGCATTTCCAGGCAAGCTTTGCCCTGCAACATTATTATCAACAGCAATTAGATAGTTTTTCTATTAATAACTCCGGACGGTTTTCAAGTAGCACACAATTACCCGATCGTAAAGGAAAAAATTTTTTCCAATGGCAGGCAATCGTACCCTTTGGTTTAGAAGTAGATATTTATAAAAAGCAATTTTACGTTAGGGCAGAGGGTGATGCTGGTATAATTGGCAGTAGATACAGACCTAAAAATTCTTACAAGAACCAGGCTTGGGGAATCGGCTTAGCAACGATTTATAGATTTACATGGAAAAAATAAAGCAATACTGAAAATTACATGTTTTTAAAAAGCTTAATTTCGAACTCACAATAGTTGTTTAACTAACTAATATCACAATGGAAAAAAGAAATATAAATAAAGTAGCCGTTTTAGGGAGTGGTGTTATGGGAAGCCGCATCGCTTGCCACTTTGCAGGAATTGGATTACAAGTATTGCTGCTTGATATTCCACCAAAAGAATTAACTGGCGCAGAAAAAAAGAAGAATTTGACTCTTGATAATACTGCTGTCAAAAACAGGATAGTAAACGAGGCATTTCTTGCAGCAGTAAAATCTAATCCTTCTCCTCTTTTTACCAAAGATGTAATTAAAAATATAACCACAGGAAATTTTGAAGACAATATGAAAGATATCGCCGGTTGCGACTGGACGATTGAAGTGGTAGTAGAAAGACTGGATATAAAAAAACTCATTTTCGATGAAGTAGAAAAATATCGCAAGCCTGGGACTTTGATAACTTCGAATACTTCCGGAATTCCTATTCACCTAATGGCTGAAGAAAGAAGTGAAGATTTTAAAAAACATTTTTGCGGAACGCATTTTTTTAATCCTCCAAGATATTTACGGCTCCTTGAAATTATTCCAACCTCTTTTACTGATGAGAGTGTGATTGATTTCTTAATGCATTATGGAGACTTGTATCTTGGCAAAACAACAGTGCTTTGCAAAGACACTCCTGCATTTATAGCCAACCGTGTAGGGGTTTTCAGCATCATGTCTATTTTTCATATAATGGAAAAACTTGGGCTTGGCATTGATGAGATCGAAGCGCTGACAGGGCCTGTAATCGGGCGGCCTAAATCTGCAACCTTCCGTACTGCAGATGTGGTAGGTATCGATACACTGGTGAAAGTAGCAGGTGGTGTGAAAGACAATTGCCCTGATGACGAAGCTAAAGAGGCTTTTACTATTCCTGCATGGCTGCAAAAAATGGTAGACAATAAGTGGCTGGGTGATAAAACCGGTCAGGGGTTTTTTAAAAAGATGCCCCCATCTCAAAATGGCGAGAAAGAAATTAAGACACTCAACTTATCAACCTTTGAATACGAGGCGAGACAGAGGCCAAAGTTCGCAACGCTTGAAGCTGCCAAACCAATTGATGATTTAAAACAAAAATTAAAAGTTCTTATTGCAGGAAAAGACAAAGTCGGTGAATTTTATCGTGAGTTTCATTATAGCCTTTTCTCTTATATCTCGTATCGAATTCCTGAAATCAGTGATGAAATATATAGAATTGATGATGCATTGAAAGCAGGCTTTGGCTGGGATATTGGTGCATTTGAAACATGGGATGTACTCGGCATAAAAGAAACTAAGGAAGCAATGAAAGCAGCAGGCTATGATGTTGCACCATGGGTTAATGATTTTATTGCGACCGGCAATACAAGCTTTTATAAAGTTCAAAGTGGAAAACGGCTATACTATGACGTTAGTTCAGGTTTATATAAAGAACTCCCCGGCGGTGAATCATTTATTATACTCAGCGACCTGAAAGAAAAAACGGTGTGGAATAATGCAGCCTGTAATTTATACGATATGGGAGATGATGTATTGGGCCTGCAATGGAATACAAAAATGGGAAGCATTGGAAGCGAAGTGCTTGAGGCGGTAAACAAATCTATTTCTATTGCTGAAGAAAAATTCAAAGGGTTGGTAATTGCTAATGAAGGAGCGCAGTTTAGCGCTGGTGCAAATGTAGGAATGATATTTATGTATGCTGCCGAGCAGGAGTATGATGAACTCGACATGGCCATCCGTATGTTTCAAAATACAATGATGCGGGTAAGATACTCTTCAATTCCCGTAGTGGTTGCGCCACATGGTTTAGCACTTGGAGGCGCTTGTGAAATGTGCCTTCATAGCGATAAAGTGCAGGCAGCGGCTGAAACTTACATCGGGCTGGTAGAACTTGGTGTTGGCCTTATCCCGGGTGGTGGCGGAACAAAAGAATTTACTTTAAGAGCTGCAGATGATATGCATGAAAATGAACCAGAAACAATTACACTTCAAAGCCGCTTTCTCACAATCGGAACTGCAAAAGTTTCTACTTCCGCTTTTGAAGCTTTTGATTTAGGCATCTTACGTAAAGGTATAGACGCAGTGAGCATGAACCAGTCAAGAAGAATTGCTGATGCCAGGCAAAGTGTGCTTGAAATCTACGATGCCGGCTATACAAAACCAGCACAGAGAACTGATATAAAAGTATTGGGGCGATCAGGCCTTGGAATGTTGTATGCAGGGATAAACGGCATGTACCGGGGTAACTATATTACTGAGCATGATGTAAAAATCGCACAAAAGCTTGCGTATGTTATGTGTGGCGGTGACCTTAGTGAACCCACGTTAGTAAGCGAACAATATTTACTCAACCTGGAGAGAGAAGCTTTCTTAAGCCTCTGCGGAGAAAAGAAAACACTGGAAAGAATACAAAGTGTTTTGAAAACAGGTAAGCCTGTAAGAAATTAAATAAAAAAAACCGGGATTATTATTCCCGGTTTTTTTGATTTTTTATTTTTGCCCGATTACCAATTTTTGGACTTCGTTTATTATGTGCGACTTCACTTTCAGCAGATAGGTAGCTGCCGGAAGTTGATCCAATCCATCTAATGATAAATAATTTTGCCCTGAAAAAACAGCAAAGAATTTTTGGAGTACCACTCTTCCCGAATTATCAATTAATGAAACCTTTATTTTTTCATTATTAGAACTATTCACCTGCAGCGTTACATCACTATATGCAGGATTAGGATATACGAATACTATCTTATTGCCTCCTGCCAGTTTTTGAACACTTAGTATTTTACTATAAAAATATTTTCCATCAGCATCAATCATTTTCAGCCTGTAAAAGTTTTTCAGTGATTGAGTAAGGTGGGCATATAAATAGGCACTAATTCCCGTACGATAAGGTACTGAAGTAATTGTTGAGAAATTAACACCGTCTGAACTGTATTCAATATCAAAAGACTTTAAATTAATTTCATTAGTTATTTGCCATTTCAGATCTACTTCATTATGATTCCAGCGTGCCGCAAAACTGGTTAAACCTACCGGGAGCACTCCACAAGGTGAGGTGAGGTCGTTAGTATTCGCTAATACAGGAGGGCCTGATAACGATATAATTACTCCTGCAGACCCGGGAGTTGCGCCATAATTATTGTCAATTGGACCTGAGGGATTTCCGGACCGGGTCTTTCCATTATCGCCTCCTAAAACGCTTGTTGATAAAAAAGCGCCATTCGATATAATAACACCGCCTCCACCGCCACCTCCAGGGCCATGGTCAAAATAAGTAGTCATATCTCCACCTGTTCCACCTTTGGCAGAAGCTGTTATAGAATTAAGACCGGCAGGGCCTGGCTGACTGGTCACCATTACAATAGTTCCACCAGAACCTCCGCCACCTGCAGCATCCGTTTGCGCGGGTGCAAATGGTATAGTAACGCCGGAAGCATTTGAACCATTAGCATTTACATTACCTGAGCCGGCATAATCTCTGGCCCTTGCCAAAATAATTCCGCCGCCACTTCCGCCACTACAGTTATATTCATTTGAAGTGAGTGAATTGTTCGCAGTACCGGCACCTCCTCCACTTCCGAAAATAAATCTTTGAACCGAACGTTGTGCGAAAGTAGAACCACCATATCCACCAGTTGGGTAAGTAGTTGCATTGCCTGATGGGCCATGCCATCCACTCCCGCCCATTCCACCCGCACCTCCGTTACCACCGCCACCGCCACCGGAATTATATTGATTTTCACTATTTGCGCCAACCGGCGAGCCATCTGTGCCCCCGCCTCCAGCATTGCCAGGAGCACCCCAACCCATGCTTCCGTTAATATATCCTTCTACCGTTGCTGTGGTTGTTACCGTTGTACCATTTACAAAATAATAAGCAGGTGTTCCTGCAATACCTTCGCCTTTAGCTCCTCCTGATAGATTAGCGGAATTGGTAACAGGTGAATTAAATCTATAATCTGCGTTAGTAAGTGTTCCGGAGCCATTACTATTTCCTGCTATAGCACCGGTCAGATTCTTTCCTCCACCGCCTCTGAAACCCAGAGAGCTTACATCTATTGAGCCATCAAGAGTAAAAGTATTGGCCGCATCAACTACCACGATTCCACCTGTAGATCCATCCCATGCAGGAGCCGTGACCGATGCGCCTGCCGCTATAGTAAAATCATAATAACGGGGTATTCTTACAACTTCAAAACGCTGAATGGCATTCCCGGCAGAAAAATCACGGTTGTAATAACTATTTGCAAGTGAATAGCTCAGTGTAACTGTGGATCCCGCAACATTCGCCACATTATTGTATTCGTAATATCCGGCGTAAAGATTTGTTGCTATATAACCGCTGGCAGGTGCGCCCGCAATGTTGTCTCCATATAAATCCGTGTTGGATGCATCAATATCCGCCCCCTGAATTTGAATTATTAAAATTAAATCTCCTGCGGCAAGAAGTGTTGTACTTCCCCTGCTATCTATACTCCCAACATTAATGGAAGAAGCACCTGCTAAAGCATTAGACGAACCGGGGTAATACGTATTTACTACATTATTGGTAACTGTGATAGTTACCAAACCACTTGATGGAGAAATTCCACATTGTGCGATAAGTTTGCTTGCATTGCTTAACGCAATAAACATTGTAAGTGTAATACTTTTGAGTAAAAGATTTTTTACCATTTTAAAATATTAAGTTGGGGGGTTAATAAAACATTAATGTTAAATATAAGGGATTTTTTAAAAAATGATACCGGCATAGTATTTTAGATTATTAACCAATGTATATTTTTAATAATGATTCAATTTAAATAGCTTAAAAAAACCTGGCCGCTCAAATAATATTATACCATTGTTTTTTTGGATCTGTATCTTTAAACCTGTTAAGTCAACATTAAAAATATGGCCATTCTTTCTATTGATCATTTATCAAAATCTTACGGGCGCATTCAGGCATTAAAAGATGTAACCTTTACAGTGCCCGAAGGTTCAGTCTTTGGAATACTCGGCCCAAACGGTAGTGGAAAAACCACCTTGCTTGGAACTATTATGGATATCCTTAAGCCAACTACAGGTACTTATCGCCTCTTTGACGAAGTTGCCACAGAACAGCACCGAAAAAAGATTGGTACTCTTTTAGAAACGCCTAATTTTTATCATTACTTGTCCGGTGTAAAAAATCTTGAAATTGCATCAGAAATAAAACAACGGGGAAGAGAAGATATTCCAAAAGTGCTTGAGATGGTAGATCTTACTAAAAGAAAAGATTCCAAATTCAGTACCTATTCATTAGGAATGAAACAAAGGCTTGCTATTGCCTCCTGCCTGTTAGGTAATCCTGACGTGCTGGTATTTGATGAGCCTACTAACGGGCTTGACCCGGTAGGGATCGCTGAGATCAGAGGATTGATGAAAGATCTTCACAGCCAGGGTAAAACAATTATAATGGCTAGCCACCTGCTTGACGAAGTAGAAAAAGTATGCACCCATGTTGCTATATTAAAAAAAGGTGAGCTCGTAACGACAGGAAATGTGAATGAAATTTTATCCAATGAAGACATGGTTGAAGTTGCATCAAATGATAATGAAAAACTATTTCTTCAATTGCAAAAGATGGACAGCCACATAAGAGTTGCAAAAGAAAGTGGTATGGTGAAAGTTTTCTTTCCGGTTAACACCGCAGACCTGGCTGCTATAAATGGTTATTGTTTTAACAATGGTATAATTCTTAGTCATCTTCTTCTCAAAAAGAAAAGCCTGGAGGCCAGGTTTTTTGAACTTACAAATAATTAAATAAGGGCATGCTACATTTATTAAAAATTGAATGGCTTAAAGTAAAAAGCTATAAAGCATTCTGGATATTTTCCATTCTTTATTCATTTGCGATTCTTGGCATTAATTACACGGGTTATTATGTAAATGAATTGACCGTACAATCATTGCCACAAAGCCAGGTACTTTTTGGAAGCCCTTATTCATTTCCAAAAGTTTGGCAAACGGTTGGCTGGATGAGTAGCTGGCTGCTTTATTTTCCAGGCATCCTTTTTATAATGCTTTTGACTAATGAATTTAATTTTAAAACTCATCGTCAAAATATTATCGACGGATGGACACGCGGTCAATTTGTATCTGTAAAATTTGTGTTTGCAATAATTTTCTCAGCCATTGCAACATTTTTTAATTTCCTCGTAGCGCTGTTGTTTGGTTTTATAACAACTGGTTCGCATTTTTCTTTTTCAGGAATTGAAAATGTAGGATACATTTTCATTCAGACTGTGGCCTACATAACTTTTGCTATGTTCCTCGCCATTCTTTTCAGGAGAAGTGGCGCAGCTATTGCAGTATTCTTTTTATTTGGATTAATATTCGAATGGTTGATAACTGCGCTGGTGAATTTTAAAATGGAACTCAGCCCCATAGGATATTTTTTACCATTGCAGGTAACTGATGTGATGCTCCCGATACCTTTTGGCAAATCAGTAATTTATAAAGATGCCCCTGCTGAATATGTGTTGGTAATAGGTAGCCTCATTTACATTGCAGGATATTATTTTTTTGCTATGAAAAAATTTAGAACGGATGATCTGTAAATAAAATCTTTGACAATTATTCGGATATCCTTGTGAGTATCTTGAAATGAAGAAATCTACAGAAGCATGCTCAGTTTTTTTGCATAGCCAATTCTTCTATCGCAGCCTCAATTGAAGGATATAAAAAAGTGAACCCGGTTGATTTTATTTTTTTATTACTAACTGTAGCGCTTTTCAAAATTTCAATACTCCGTTGCCCCAGGAATATTTTTAATAAAAACTTAGGAATGTGTATGGGAATGTAAAATTTATTTTTTATCGTTTCTGCAGTCTGTATTATTAATTTTTTATTGGTAACGGGCATGGGAGCAACGGCATTATAACTTCCATTAAGTTCTTTATTTTCCAAAGCCTCAATATACATCCGGCACATATCATCTATATGGATCCAGCTTACTACCTGCTTACCACTTCCTAATATTCCTGCTATTCCAAACTTTAAAGGCATCTTAAATTCTTTGTATGCGCCTCCATCATTACTTAATACTATACCTGTACGAAGCCTTACCAATCTTATTCCCATTTCTTCGACAGGTGTTATACTCTCCTCCCATAGCCTGCATGTTTCCCCCAGGAAAGAGTTGTCTGCAGGATCAGTTTCAACAAACCCTTCTTTTCTTTTAAGAGGTTTATCATCAGCCCCATACCAGCCAATGGCAGAGGCTGAAATAAATGATTTTACCTGGTGAGAATTTTCTTGTAATGACTTTATAAGAAGGAAGCCGCTTTTCGTACGGCTTTCCACAATTTGTTTTTTATAATTGTTCGTCCATTTCCTATCCATAACACCCGCCCCTGCAAGGTGAATGATATGGTCAGCTTTTGTTACAGCTTCATCATCAATTTCCTGGTTTTTAACATCCCAATGTGCGTAAGAAATTTTTAAATTCTCTGACGGCTTATCTTTATCTCTTGTAAGAATAATTACTTCGTAATTTTTTTCAATTAAATGACGTGTTAAATTTGTACCAATAAGGCCTGTGCCTCCGGATATTAAAACAACGGGCATAATTTTTATCGTAAATTAGTAATCTTCGAATTTAAATGTTTTGTCTTTAGTGTATGATTAAAGCTTATCTCAAAATTTATTTTAATAACAGGAATATGAAGAATATTGTTTTGTTTTTTCTATTGTTTTTTTCTGCAAAAGTGGTTCTATCGCAACAAATAACCTATACACAACCAGAGTCGGAAGATGTACGCTCACTGGATTTTGAAATCATTGGCAAGATCAGGAATAACTATCTTGTCTACAAAAATATAAGAAATAAATATGCTTTGAGTGTGTATGACAATAGCATGAAACTAAAGCAAAGGGTTGACCTCGATTTTATGCCCGACAAAACTTTGAATGTGGACTTTGTTGCTTACCCGGATTTTGCATACCTGATATATCAATACCAGAAAAGAAGTGTTCTTTATTGTATGGCGGCAAAAATTGATGGCGAAGGAAATCTTGTAAAGGGACCTTTTGAACTTGATACAACCTACATCAGCTTTTTTGCTGATAATAAAATTTACAGTACTATAAACAGCGAAGACAAGTCGAAGATAATCATCTATAAAATCCAGAAAAAGAACGACAAATTCAATTTTACCACTTCGCTTTTTAATGACAGTCTCCAACTTTTACATAAAACAAGAATTGAAACTTCATTCGAAGATCATAAAGATGTTTTTAGTGATTTTTTTGTAGATAATGACGGGGATTTTGTTTTTACTAAATCGACCAGGTCCAGTTCCAGGGATTACCTCGAGTCAGTTTCTTTAATAACAAAATTACCATCTTCTGATTCCTTTAGCGCACAGGCTTTAAATCTTGATGGACATTATCTTGATGAGATTAAGCTAAAGGTGGACAATGTTAATGATCACTATCTTATTAATTCGTTATACTATGCAAAAAAACGTGGAAACGTTGAAGGGCTTTATACTGCGGTATGGGACAAAAAATCAAGTACAATAGTAACAGAAAATTTTGCAGAGCTGAATGACACTGTAAGGTCAATCGCAAAAACTGATGGTGGAACCAGGTACGCCCTAAATAATTTTTTTATACGGGATGTGATCCTAAAAAAAGACGGAGGTTTTATTTTAGCAGCAGAAGACCGCTCTACACAATCACGGGGCAATCCATGGAACAGGTATGATTATCTTTATGGATATCCTTATTCTTACAACAATTATTACCTGTATTCACCATCATATTATTGGTATTCCGGAAGGCCACGAAGTTATTTTGGCAATAGCTCCCAGGTAAGATATTATTATGATAATATAGTTGTACTGAACCTGGATAATACCGGAAAACTTGTTTGGAGCAATGTGGTCCACAAGTCACAGTTTGATGATGAAACTGACAATTACCTTTCTTACAATACAATGCTTACAGGAGGCCAATTGCATTTCCTTTTTAATGAGCTCGAAAGAAGAACCCAGTTAATCAACGACCAAAGTATTTCCGGCGACGGAAAAGTTACAAGGTATCCACCTTTAAGAAGCCTTGACAGGGGCTACGAATTTATGCCACGATATGCCAAACAAGTCAGCTCCTCCCAAATTATCGTACCATGCACTTATAGAAATTATATTTGCTTCGCAAAAATTGAATTTTAGTAATTTAAGTAGTGTCATAACTCTATACTATTATATGATTTGGTTTTTATAATGTGTAACTTCTAAAAAAAAATATATTCAGTTTTTCGCTTCACTCTGACATGTGTGTCGTTTACGGCTTTAATTTTTTATTTTTGAATTTCAATTCAACTCTCATTTGTGACAGGCATCTTCCGGGCCAATAATCCAATCAATACTTTCATGCTTTTTGTATACGGCTTACTTTTAAAGCTGGGGTGCTTTATTTCGCCTCAAATACCGGTCATTCAAAAATCTGATGGTTTTCTTTATAATCAAATTATGGCATTTATCAAACCAAAATTAGATTCCTTTCCTGTGATATACTCTTTTATAATTTATATCCTTTTATATACGCAGGCGATAAGTTTCAACCAGTTGCTGAATAACCGCCGGCTTATGCAAAAACCCAATTACCTGCCGGGAATGAGCTATTTACTAATCACATCATTTTTTATTGAATGGAATGTTTTGAGCGCTACTATGCTCATAAATACTTTGCTTATTTGGGTGTGGGCGAAAATGAGCACTGTATATAATAACCAACATGTAAAATCAACTTTGTTCAATATGGGCATTGCAATAGGTGTAAGTACTTTTTTTTATGTCCCCTCTCTTGCCTTTGCTATGCTTATTATTTTTGGATTATTACTTACACGCCCGCCACGAATAGCAGAATGGTTAATTCCCCTTCTTGGTATTCTCATACCCTGGTATTTTTTGTTTGCATGGCTTTTTCTAACTGATAAATTGTATAGCTTCCAGGTACCGGGTATTCAAATTGATTACCCGTTGTTCAAAAAAAATGGTATAGAATATATAGGGCTTGCATTAATTGCAACTACTACGATTGCAGGAGCGTATTTTGTACAATTAAACGCTCGAAGACAGGTAGTGCAAATTCGTAAAAGCTGGGGCCTTATTATCCTTTACCTTATAGTCGCGTTATTCATTCCATTTATAAACAGCAGCTATAATTTTAAATATTGGCTCCTGGCAACAGTTCCTTTATCTGCGTTTATTGCATGTGCTTTTTTTTATCCTGAAAAAAAATGGATCCCATCTGTTATGCATTGGATAATGGTGGCCTTTGTAATTTATATCACTTATATAAGATAGTAAGCCCATCTAAATTATCTTTACAAAAAAATAAATCCTAAACATGAAATTTGGTGTAGTTGTTTTCCCGGGATCAAATTGTGACAGGGATATTATGAATGCGCTTGAGAACGATTTGAAACTTGAAGTAATTCCTTTATGGCATAAAGACAAAGAATTGTCAATGTTTAATACTGATGATTGCATTGTGTTACCGGGTGGCTTTAGTTATGGAGATTATCTCAGGTGCGGTGCTATTGCGAGATTTAGCCCGATGATGCAAAGTGTTATAGAGTTTGCCAATTCCGGTGGCAAGGTATTAGGCATATGTAATGGTTTCCAGATACTTTGCGAAAGCGGTTTATTGCCGGGCGTGCTTTTAAGAAATGCTAATATGCAATTTGTTTGTAAGAACATATATATAACCGGAACTTCAGACAACGATAAAAAGAGTGTTTATAAAATACCGGTAGCCCATGGTGAAGGAAGGTACTTTGCAGAGGCAAATATCCTGGCTGAAATGGATGCTGATAAACAGGTTTTATACAGGTACTGCAATGAAGAAGGTTTCGTTCATACCGATTATTCACCCAATGGTTCCACAAATAATATTGCAGGAATTTGTAATAAACAACGAAATGTAACAGGCATGATGCCACATCCTGAAAGAGCCTGTAGTAAAGCTCTTGGGAATACCGATGGAATTAAAATATTCTCTTCTTTATTTTCTATAAACTAAAGTTAAATCACACTTCAATTGTGCTTCTGGCCCCAAAGTGGGCGCGTATTTTCGTAATTTTGTTTAAATGCAAATTATTAAGAAAATACTTTTTACATTATTATCCGCTGTTATAATCCAATGTTCTTTTGGGCAGATTCTTGATCCTGTAAAATTTGCTTACAACACCATAAAAAAAGGCAATAATCAATATGAAGTTCATATAAAAACTTTAGTTGATCCTAAGTGGCATATTTATTCTGTAAGCAACCCGGACGGCGGAGCAATCCCAACTTCTATGTCTTTTATAAATGCAACCAAAATAGGAAAAGCAAAAGAGATCGGAAAATTGAAGACGATTTTTGAAAAAGAATTTAATGTGGATCAAAAATTTTATGAGGACAAAGTTGAATTTGTGCAACTTGTAAAATTGCTCCCCGGAAATAAAAAAATCACAGGAAATATAGAATATATGGCGTGCAATGATCGTCAATGCCTTCCCCCTAAGAAGACCTCCTTTGAAATACCTTTTTAAAATTAAAATTGATACACTAATTTTAGTAGGATGACAGTTTGTTATCCTATTTTTTTTTGAGCCATATAGTACCGTTGCTTTTATATTTGAAAAAACTCACATTAAGCCATAGTGATAAACCCTATAAAACTAAACCGATAAAATTCATATGTTAAGTCGTGTCGCAGATACTATTTATTGGCTGGGCAGGTATATGGAAAGAACTAATGGTATGCTACAGGTTATTTTAACTCAATACATTTCTTCGCAGGATGAGCCAAGTGATTTCATGTGGAGGCATCTTCTTGAAATTTATGGAGAGCTCTCCGAAGATGAAATTAAATCCAAAGAGACCAATTCTCCAAAGGCCCTTGAATATATGATATTCAGTCTCGATAACAGTGCCTCAGCTTATAATAATGTTATGTTTTCCCGTGAAAATGCAAGGGGGATCCAGGATCACATCACAAAAGAGGTGTGGCAATGCCTTAATGA
>DASYOM010000122.1:0-16095 GCA_036007765.1 Chitinophagaceae bacterium
CAGCGGATATGTGTAGAAAAGAAGAACAATGAATCAGCAGAAACTTTTGATAAATTTTTTTCGCCCCAAAGCGATAAAAAATTTATCAAAACGAATTGTAGGACAAATCCTATTTTGTTACCGAATTACTAAACCTATACACTTTCGAGGGATTTGAATTTTTTATCAGTAGCAAGTTGCCAATAAAACTGAGTATCTCTTTTTTCTTTAATTTGCCCGGCTCATTATTATTTTTTTTCAGCCCTACCAGGTAAAGGTCGTCATACAACAATAATCCATTGCCTGATACTTTATAATTATCCCCTTGTAAATTTACTGTGCCTTTATTTATAACCCCTTTCTTAAACATAAATTCAGCCATAGGTTCAGTGATGGGATTTAGTATTGAGCTATCCAGTTTGCCAACTTCTAGAGCCATAGTAAAGTTGCCTGTTTTATATTTTGAAAGATCAAAATGAAAAGTATTTCTCAGCAAAACTTTATGCATAAAAAGTCCTGAAGATTGCAATACCATTTGATGATCCCGTTTAATTTGTTGCGGCATATTGGTAAGATTAAAAATAGTTCCGCTAACATTATCCAAATAGATGTTGCCTGTTTTTGCAACTCCCGGATTATATTCAGTATACACCATATTTAGCTGCCTTAATAATACTTTTGAAACATTTACCGGTATGGGTATTCTTAACAGAAGCTGGTGCAGAAAATTATTTTGTTTCACCTTTGCAAAGGGCAATGAACGATCCAGAAATACATTCATATTTCCTTTATTCACTGTCGCTTCCTGTACTATAAAATTATGCCTGTTTATAAGCTGCCGCCAATCCAGGCCGGAAAATATAATCTCTGGAACGGAAAGATTGTACAAGTATTTTCTTGTGGTAAGTCGTGCTTCAAATTGTTGCCTGGTTAACCTTGGCTGCACCAATATATTTCGTAAAGTAATTTTGTGTGCAGCAGTTGATAGATTAAGGCTGCCAAGCTTTACAAAATATAAGCTGTCAGCCGTTGGCAACCTATAATTTATAATTGTAATCGCTGCGTCTTTTGCAAATAAAAACCTGCTTTTATCAAATTGGGTAGATGAATCAATAAGCAGATCATGCATTGTTATAGTTATACCGGTAATCTTGTTTATACTATTTTTTACAATGTTGTGATTTATAAAAATGCCATTTTGCACAAAAATTTCTTTAATAGATATTCTTTTAAATTGAGTGGTTAATTTTTGATAAATTGAATCAGTATCCTTTGCCTGTAACTTACCACCGCTTTTATTATATACTTCAATAACAGGGTTCGAAATAAAAACTTTAGCCAGGTCAACCTTGTCTTTATGTAAAATATCGTCAATGCCTATGCCGGCAAGAAGCAATGTGTCTGCCTTTATCTTAAAAATATCATCGTGTTGTTAGCCTTGTTTTTCAAGTGTGGTTATTACATTGCTATCCGGCAATAATGAAACATGTGTTAAGGTGATTCTTGTATTGCTTAATGCTACATTAATATTATCTACATCAAGTTTGTACAAGCCTGCAGATGCGTCTCTTACTACTTGCTTCAGTTTTGCTATAAGTGCTGGCCGCAGGTCAATAATTGATTTTGCTTTGGAATGATCAGGTTTAAAATCCCTGTTTTTTAACACTGAAAAACGCAGGTACAAATAGCCAACAATTATAACAACAACGATTGCAGAAATGATAAGATAACTTTTCTTCATGACAGTTTTAAAAAGGCTCGCTTAATTAATAAATCTACAACTACTTTTATAAACAGGCACAAGCGTACACTTGTGCTTCGCTGGCGCAGATATGCAGCAAAGCATGAGTGTGTTGGCGTATCTGTGCCAACGAACAATCGTACATTTCTTTTAGCGATAATGTACTTTTGAAGAGTAAAGAATAAATAAAGATGAACCCACCATCAAAAGATCCGCTGCATGGTAAAACCCTGGAGATGATAGTAACGCATTTGGTAGCCATTTATGGCTGGGAAGAACTGGGAAACAGGATCCGGATAAATTGCTTCCGCGATAACCCGGGCATACGATCAAGCCTTACGTTTTTACGCAAAACGGCATGGGCACGCAAGAAAGTGGAAGAACTTTATATCAACGGTTGATATTATTTTTTAGCCATCTTTTTCTTTGGCGATGCTTTCTTACCGGGCACTGTTGCTTTTTTTGTTGCTCCAGGCATCACTTATTTCTCAATTGGCTCACACGCTCATCAAAACTTATGTTTGCGTCTTTAGGGTCTTCAAAGGGCTTAAACTTATCAAGCAGATCTTGCGAATGATTTTCGGGCCTTTGTGTTTTAATATTTATGTGTACTAAGTTGGTCCACATAACAGATTTTAATTTGTCCTTACGCTCATTCCACATTTTCATTTCAATCAACAGGTCTGTTGCTGTTAATTTTAACAGGGCAGAATCTATAACAACGGTCTCTACTAGGTTGGCGGGCTTTAGATAAACGATCTGGTTCTTACTTACTACCCACCCCAGTCCATGCTCCGCCGCAAATTCATAAATATTAAAATTCATATTTGCCAGGATGTGGTCTTCACGGGCATTGATGAAATAATCAATGTAGCGTGCATTGTTTAAATGATTGAAGGGATCGCAATCAGAAAAGCGGATTAGCACTTTGCTTTCCCAAAGTTTTGAAATTGGCTGCATGCATGCAAGTTACTAATTAGCCCCAGTTTGATGATACAAACAGAATGTCAGTAAGACTAATAATGATTTGAATAGAATAAAAATGTGTGCCTTGAATAAATCGTTGCTGAAAAAATTATTTATATTCAAGATCTATTTACTTATGTGCAGTTTCATTACAACGCCACCACCATCAGGCAGATCGAGCTTAAGTTTAGTTGTTGAATTAACTTCCCTGGTTTCTTTAATTAGTTTATTAGGATTGTTTACTGCATCATGTGCATCTTTATAAATTTCTGCCTGATAATTACCGGTAGGTAAAAAGCTAAGTGGAATGGTAACGCTTCTTGGTGTGCTGTTATTAATGGTACCAACATACCAATCTGTTCCTTTTCTCCTGGCTGTGCATACCCATTCACCAACTGAAGCACCGGGAACAACTGTTTCATCCCACACCGTGGGTAATTGTTGCAGAAAATCAAATCCTTCCTCACCTTCATATGCTTCAGGTTCATCGCATACCATCGCCATATGATTTTCTAACACTACATACATTGCCAGCATATGGCAGCGTGTGCCCAGCACATGTGGCCGTAAAGTCTGCACTTTAAAATTATTTTTTGGCATTGCCCTGAAGCCGCCCAAATGATAGTCGGTGCAGCCTGCAAGGCCTCTTGTAAAAGGAATATTAATATCATCATCCGGTGTGATAAGATTCCCCCATTTATCACTTTCATAATTCAATGTGCCCTCCCGGGTTGATTCATTAGGATAGGTACGGCTCAGGCCTGTAGGTTTGTAGGCACCATGAAATTGTATTTCCAAATGATGCGCTGCCGCTTTCTGTAATATTTCTTCCTGGATCTTTACCATCTCCTGGTCATCGCGATCTAAAAAATCTACCATCATTCCTTCAATGCCCCATTTTTCATACAATGCAAAAGCGCTGTCAAGCTTTGGGTAAAGCGCCTGCCAGTGTACCCAGAAGCGCAGCCTTACTCCCTTGCTTTTTGCATATTCGTTCAAGGCCTGTATGTTCAATCCCTGCCTGGGTTTGGTGACATCTGTATTAGGACCAGGCGCATATTGATCACCATCATTCTGGTACCAGGCCACCTGCCTGTAACCGATCACGGTATGATATTCAATTTTATTGCGGGCACAGAAATCAATATAATATTTTTCAAAATCATCATTAAGACCCGGCTCCCAAGTAGTGTCGGGAGATATATCACCATTCCACCAATGAAAGGTTGCCTTACCCGGTTTTAACCAGCCCAGGTCATGTATTTTACATGGATCAGCAAAGCTTGTAAGAATATTGGATTCTATGAGCGCGCCTATTCGGTCACTGATCATCATAACACGCCAGGGAGTATGATGGGGAAGATCTGCTTTTACTTTAATAGCTGTTTGTCCCGGCAAAGGACTTAGCTGGCTGTAAAGTATTCCATGCCTTTTCATGAGCGACATGCCCGCATAGTTTACAAGATTTGCCTCTGTTATGGCCATGTAAACTTTACCCGGAAATTCAAACAGGGCAGGCATATCCATGAGTGTATCATTCTTTATTTGTTGCAGCAGCATTACATTGTAAAGGTGCTCATGCGACGTAGTAAAATTTTCGAGGAATGCTACTCTTGCAATAGGGTTGCCTGTAAGATTGAATTGTGTGTTCTCATCAGAAAGTATATAATTATGCCAGTTACTTTGCTGGGGTAATTCATAACGAAAGCCAATGCCATCATTAAATAACCTTATCCTAAGGTTTACAAGGCGTTTGTTTCCTTTGCGTTCCTGCATGGGTATCAATGCTTCGTTATAGGCATCATGCACCCTGCTGTTTTTTCCGGCTGGCAAAATATAATCCGCTACAGTATTGGATAGATCAACATGCCCGATTTCAACATCACTGCCAAAAAAATCATTGCCTTCAAAAGTTAACCCCAGTGTGCTGTGTTCTGCTAAATTTTTATTTTTATAAAGAATCGAGTACGCAGGATGTCCCTGCTCCAGCCCAAGTTTAAAGATCAATTCTTTATCAGGAGATGAAACACTTATTTTATTTTGGGCAAAGAGAAAGTTGCAGCAGGTAATAAAAAAAAGGCAGGTACAAAATCTCTTCATCATCACAGATTTTAAAGCAATGTTACATTAAAAAACAATGTGCTGATATTGCCGATAATAATGTTTTATCATCTTACTAAACTTTTATGCCACTTTTTTCGTTCATGCTAATATATTTATTGAACAATAAAACATGCTGCCAAAATTTATCAAATACTTTTTTGTCTCAATCATATTTTTATCATGTAAAAAGAATAAGGATCTGGTGGTTCCCTATTCTGAAGCTTCCTATAAAGCGATCATTAGTCTTGATTGGTCGTCTCCAAAATTTACAGTTCCTGCAGGGGTTCATGTTACCCCAATAATCGGCATGATTCATTCAAAAGATACGTCATTATGGATACCCGGAAAGATTGCCTCACCAGGGTTGGAGGATGTTGCAGAAGTTGGCAATAACATAAAAATGAATGCTGAACTGGATGCTATTTTGCTAAAAAATAAAGCCCTTTCAAAATTTGCAATTCCTGCTCCCGGGGTAACATCTTCTGTTGAAACTAATTTCACTTTCAATACAAATTATTCTTATATAAGTTTTGCATCAATGATAGCTCCATCACCCGACTGGTTTATGGGCATACATGACGTTACTTTATTTGATGGAAAGATTTGGTTGAACGATGTTACTTTAAATATTATGGTTTACGATGCCGGTACAGAAGAGGGTGATGTGTTTGGCTACAATAATCCTGGGACAAATCCCCGGCTAAATATTGGGTTATTAACTCCTTCAAATGCAAGTGTGCTGGCAAATGGAAATACCGTTATTGCAGCTATAGGAACTATACGATTTGTAAAAAATTAGAGAACGTTCCTGACCTGTTAAATCAAAGACATAATTCAGACAAATCATTTCTTCTTCTTCTATATTAATATAATGTCAGGGTGCCTTTTACCGTAAACTTTAACCCAGTTAAAACAGTTGCCGCTGCATTCGAATTAATAGTAAGATCATGACATGCCATCCCAGCAGTGTTTATTGTAGGATAGTAATTGCTAACAGGCACCTCTGGTATAATCACATCCTGCCTTGATGCAGGCACGGCATTCGGACTCCAGTTCAAAGGGTTGTTCCAATCTGTAGAAACACCACCAACCCAGGTAATTGATTTTGGTTCTGCTACTGCCAGGTCAGATTCCCACAAACCCCTGCCATTTGTTGCTGCTCTTATTTTTCCTGAAGGAAAATTTATTTCCATTTCCTGCAGACTCACATTTGGCAGCCATGTAAAGTAAGGCTGCCAGGAGGCGGAAGAATTGTCGATAAAATAAATACCTACATCCATACCTACGTACAATCCGTCATTAGATGCATTTTGATAAGCAATACAATTAGCAGGCAGGTTAGGCAATCCTGTTGAATAATTTAACCATGTAATTCCTGCATCTGCGGAATACCATACTTTATTTCCTGCTGAATATCCAGAAAATGTTACCCATACCCGGCTTGGGTTAGTGTTGCTTACAGCCACAGAAGAAATACTTGCAGAGGCAACAGGCAACGTTCCCGTTCTATCAACAAATGTATTTCCGTCTGTGGCAACAAAGAGCTTATTTGTCTTGGCTGCGTAGATATAATTGGTATCTGAAGGAGAATAAGCAAGCGCAATAACATTCGTTGCTCCGCCGGTAACATTTCCAACTTGCGTCCAGGTAGTTGCGCCATTGTATGTGCGATACACCTGCGCTTTGCCAATAAGCAGCGTGAGATGGTTTAACGGATTTATTATATCAGGCGTTATCCAGTTAGCTGTTGCGTTTACCCCAACACCACCGATGGTTACAGGATGCGAAAAAAAAGCGGCATGGTTTATTGTTTTATAAAGATGCCCCTGGTTGCATGTGAAATACATTGTGCTGTCTGTTGTCGGGTCTATAATGCCCTCCATGCCATCTCCTGTTAATAGCGCAAAGAGAGACCAGTTGCCATTCTCCAGCAAGTGAAACCCTTCATCCTGGTGGCCTGTAAGAATGGTGTATGGATGAAGGGAAGAAGTACCAAGCCTGTACATCCCTCCGCATCTTTATCCCTTTTATTTAATATGGTATCCTGTTCCTGTTCATAAAGGTTGAATGCCTTTTGTATCTCATAGAAATTATTGAGCTTAAAGCTGTCAACCCTGTTGTTGATCTTCAAATAGGGAGCCTTCATCCACGGCTGTGCCTTTAAGGTAAATCCTGAAAAGGAAATGAGAATAATGAAGTAAAGTTTTCTCAAAACTGCAGTGGTTAGTTAATAATATATAGAAACTATAAATCAAAAATAATATTGTTAGATTAGTTCTTTTAAAATTAGATGGATTTACATATTATGATGCTCCAAAACCTGGAGAAGAGCAATGAAATAATTTAAGAAAGAATGGAGATTGAATGAGCTTATTCAATAATGTATCTTTAAGTTCAACTAATTAAAATTGAAACCGACTGAAAGTTCATTCACGAAACAATTTTCTACGTGGAGAAACAAAGTTACCAGGCATGAAAAAATCAACTGGTCTGAACAGCTCCGGATTTTAAATAACATCGCAGACCTTATCACACCACAACTTTCTTTGGAAGAAATTACAAATGCCATTTATGAAAATGTAAATCATCTTATCGATGCTTACCAGTTTTGTGTAGGATTGTATGATGAAAAAGAAGGTATGATCTTATATAAAGGGATAATAGAGGATGGAAAAAAAATTCCTGATTTTATGGTGAATGCCATTGATGGTAACCGCCTTGCTGCATGGTGCATTCGCAATGAGGAGGATATTTTTATGAATGATTTTGATAAAGAAGTAACTAAGTATCTTGACTTAAAACCCATACCAATAACGGGTGCCAGTCCTAAAGCGGCAATTTATACCCCGCTGAAACTAAATAATAAAGTTGTTGGTTTAATAGTGGTTAGAGCAATCCATAAAAATGTATACGAACCACATCACCTGTATATTTTAAAAACGGTGGGCAACTTTGTAATACGTGCCCTGGAACTTGCAAAAATATCATCAAAAGCATATGTAAAAACAGAAGGTCTTCAAAAAGAATGGCGATGGTGCAATGCTGAACAATTACCTGCTAAATCAAAAAAAGCCCTGACTCAACTTACTGAACGCGAAAAAGAAGTATTGTTTCTTTTAGTAACAGGCTTACCGAATAAAGCCATTGCTGAAATATTGTTTGTATCTCCGGGAACTATAAAAACGCATACGCTAAACATTTATCAAAAGATGGATGTTGCCAACCGTACATCGGCTATCTTAAAAGCTATAGAATACGGATGGTTTTTATAAAATCTACCATTTGGTAGAACTGAACAGCATAAACAGGAAGTAGGTTTGGAAAAATTTCAGGTAGGTATGAAATAAATTTCCACGGTGTTAACTCTCCAAAGTCAACATTTGAAATGCATTTCATTCTCTCTTGTACTTTATTCATCATAACTAAAAAAATTAAAATGAAAAAACAATTTTCTGTTCTGCTAACCTTATTTGCATGTTTCTATTTTATCTCATGCAAAAAAGAATCAGTAACTACACCTGACAATCAATCAACTTCAAATGCAACGCTTTCCTCAAAGATCAATGCAGGAAGCAAAACTAATTCTGTAAAAGTTCCTTTTAAAGGTTCCTATTCCACAACAGCACAAATACAACATGGGCCACCAATATTGCAGCAAACAATTACCGGTACTGGTAATGCAACGCATTTGGGAGAAAGCGTTTTTGTAGCAACAGTTACTGTAAATTTAACTACTCCACCTCCTTTCCAGGTTAACGGAACAACAACCTTCACAGCTGCAAATGGCGATCAATTTTATACTATAGTTACGGGAACAAATACACCTACCGGTAATGGTACATCAAGGGCTGATCTGCTTCATACAATTGTAGGAGGCACGGGTAGATTTGTAAATGCCAGCGGTAGTTTTACAGGTATTGCTTTGAATAATCAAGCCAATTCTACAAACACTGTTGTTTTCGATGGATATATTAGTTATTGAAAATTCTATAGAATTACTTTCTCCCGGTTCTTCACTGTATTTACTTTGAGCAAAGATTATAATACTGAAATGCCGGGAAGAAAGTAATTTAAAAGGATAGGTTTATTGAAAATTTTTATGTTACAAATCAATATCCAGGCTGCTGTGTGTCAAAAACCAACATTGGAGAATTCAATCCACTACATTGCACATACCTTTTCTTTTTTAACAACGGGAGAGCAAACCGATCATGCATTCAGCCTTATCCATTGTAATTTTCGTAAAGGATTTATGGTTTCGCCACATTACCATACACTCGAAGAAGAATCGTTTTATATCCTGGAAGGTGAAATAGATTTTCATGTGGGTCATAAAAAATATACTGCAGGTGCAGGCGAATTTATGGTGTTGCCAAAAAATATTCCCCATCATTTTAATCTTGTAACTGAAACTGCAAATGCGCTGCTGCTGATAACTCCTGCAGGGTATGAAACTTTTTTTAAGGAGTGTGGAACACCAGCTGTTACACTGCACCTGCCGCCAATACCAACAGAAAACCTCAGGAAAGAAATGTTTGAAGTCATGCATAACCGCATGATAGAACATGGAAATGTTTTTGTGCCAGATTTTTAAACTTCCCGCGGCATGGTCTAATGGCCAACGGCAAAGCAGCAAAGAGTTACGTCTTACGCCGTTGTTGATCTTGTGAACTTACTAATATCCGGGGAAACTAAGAGAGCAAAATCGAACCCGTGACGCGTATAAATTTATTTCGACTGACAAAAAAAACCATTAGCTTTCCCATTCATTAAAACGATATGTTATGCCTATAGTAAAAGTTATCGAGGTTATTGCCTCTTCAGAAATCAGCTTTGATGATGCAATTAAAAATTGCCTTGCCGAAGTTTCAAAAACCATACACAATATTGATTCTATTTATGTAAAAGATTTTAAAGTGCATGTGAAGGACGGGAAGCTTTCTTCTTATGGCGTTATCTGTAAAGTATCTTTTCGCCTGGACGCGAAATAGTGTTGATCTTTCCGAAGTTGTTGGTCTTTCCGAAAGCTCTCCGCTGGCGCAGATATGCAGCAAAGCATAGTGTGTTGGCGTATCTGTGCCAATGTAAAAACCATACAAATTTTGTAGCCATTTCTTACATTTATGAATGAGCAAAAAATATAAGTTCGCTGATAATGACAAGTTTTATTTTGTAAGTTTTGCCGTCATCAACTGGATTGATCTTTTTATTCGTAATGATTACAAAGAAGAAATTTTGAACAGCATAAAATATTGTCAGGAAAAGGAGGACATGGAATTATACGGATGGTGTATAATGACAAGCCATGTGCATCTCATTATTGGAACTAGAGGAAATCTATTACAAAACATTATGAGAGATTTAAAAAGACATACATCAGAAGTTTTACACACCACGATTAAAAATAATAATACCGAAAGCAGGAAAGAATGGATACTATGGATAGCCTGTCCCGATTTTTTCAGGGAATGGAAAGAGCAGCAAAGAAAAATAGTAATACAGCAAAGTTTCAATTGTGGCAACCTGAAAATCATCCGGTTCAGTTAATCAATAATAAAATGGCACATCAAAAACTTGATTATATACATTATAATCCTGTGGAAGCGGGGTTTGTTACAAAAGCAGAAGAATGGAAATACAGTAGTGCAATAGATTATTTTGGGAGTAAAGGGCTTTTAGAAATTATAATGTTAGACACTTTAATTGTGTGAAACTCTTAGGTCACAGATACGCAACCGCACAAATCCATGGCTGCATATCTGCGCCAGTGTGGGGGTTTCATATTCAATGTTGGAAAGCGCACCCTGGCGAGTACCAGCTTGTGCCTTGAGAAGAACTGCTAGAATTAACTTCCAAATTTATTTTGAAAAACTTTAATGGATTGTTGCAGTTGTATTTTCCATTTTACATCTTTTCATTCGTTTCTGTTTCCATCACCATACAAAGTGATCATTGCTTGTATACTGTCTTTTAATACTCCCGAAGCTTCATCAAAAAAGCTGTCTTTATTTTTTTTTGATGCCTTATTATCTGCCGATTTTTTTACGGAAGACCTTACCGTATCAAGGTCGGTAAAAAATGACGGGATATTTTTTTCATAGAAAGGATTTATGGCTTCTATGTTTAGTAAAATGGTTTCATATTCGTTAACGATGCTGTTAATCTCCGTCACGTTTTCCTGGGAATGCCTCCTTGGTATCCTGTTGAATAATGCCGTTAAAGCTATAGTTGTTGAATTCATAAACCGCGTTTTATAAAAGCAAACAAATTTTGAATTATCCTTTGTATACATTTTCGTTATGCCATTGAATAAATTCAGTTCTTGGTTTTTCTCTATCTTGTTTTGGAAGATACAATAATTCTTTTCCATGAAATTGATAATACTCTTTCCCATTTTCAAATTCTTCTTTTATCCTTTTGCTAACTTCTATTTTTAAATTATTTGTTACGGTTAAATATCCTGTATCAAAGAGTTTATGAACATCAGATCTTAAAAGTAAACCGTTTGAAATAGCGTGTGGGCCTGCCAAGGCATAGGGCTTTATATGAGCAGCTTCCAACACAGGTAAAGTTTTTTCGCCTGTTATCGAACACCTTCTTGTATAAGCATCCGTGACCAAAACTCTAAATGCACCTTGTCCTAATCTTACTCTTGTCAAAATACTTTTTCCATACATGGCCTCAGGCTCTTGTATCAATTGACTTTCATAATCTACAGCTTGAATGGGTTTGAGATATCGCTCTAACAAATTTTCAATTTTAATCCAAAGCTCTTGTCCGATAGAAGTGTTGGTATCGTAGGACTTGCCCTGAACAATACTTTTACTCCAATCAGGAGGAACTTCAATCCAATCATCTTTTTTAAAAAATATAGGATTGGTAAGAACAATGCAGCCAATGGTTGGATTTATACTTAATTTTTCAACACGGTATTTTGAAATCAAATTTTGAAATTCGATAAACGTATCGCATCCATTCCTATTTCCAAAAACATCCCATGCTATATTTATTGGGAGAAAGGTGTGGCTTGAAAAAAATCCTATTCCTGCAATTACATTGGTTGGATATTTCAATTTAAAAAGAAACGGAGCACCATTTTCTAAAACTTTGAAACTCATTTTACCTCCGGGTTGCCAGAAATTAATGTCCTCAGGGTTAATTCTGCTTAAATAATTATACCAGTTATTATCAGTCACTCCAAGATAAAATTTCATCAGTATTGTTATTCTCTAAAAATAAAGAAGAATATTGGTATGATGTATAAAGCTCGTGTTATAGGTACATACAAATCGGCTTGTGCCTTGAGGAGAATTTACAAGAAGTAAAAAGTTAGAATTATCTGCCGAATTTGTTTTGCAATACTTAATTAATTGTTTGTATTGGTTTGTGATGGTTGATGTTCTGTTATAGGCATCCCGATGAAATCGGGACGCCAGCGAAAATTTTTTAATTACGAAAGATGGAACGCAACATTGGACTATATTAGGGACCGCTTATCTCTAACTGGCTAATGTACTCACCGCCGACATTGTGAATTAATAAACACATTATAATTTATTTACCATAACCCGGGCCCTTTACAAATCTTCCCGGCTTAGCGTTGGTATGCTCACCATTATTAATTACCTGCACTCCATTTACAAAAACATGGATAACACCCGTGGCATATTGATGAGGCTTATCAAATGTAGCATGGTCAGTTACCGTGAGGGGATCAAACACTACAACATCAGCATAATTGCCCGCCTTTAATTCGCCACGTTTCGCAATTTTTAAATTGGAACAGGGCAGTTTAGCCAGCTTACGTACCGCTTCCTGCAAAGAAATAATTTTTTCATCCCGGCTGTACTTACCCAATACTCTCACAAAATTTCCATATGCCCTGGGATGTGCATTAGATTTAAGGAATACGCCTTCATTAGTATATGAAGCTTCATCACTTCCAAAGCTTACCCAAGGCAGTGCTACCTGCTTCTTTACATTGTTTTCATTCATTAAAAAATAGGCAACACCTATTCTGGTACTATCCTGAATTATTAAGTCCATAGCTGTATTCTCCGGGCTTGTACCACGAAGCTTTGCAACGTCAGCTAATGTTTTACCTGTATATTTTTTTAATGAATCCTGTTTAAAGCTTAGCAGTAAAACATTATCCGCTCCTCCGGCCCCATAGTATAAATTTTCCCAGTCAGTAGCATCTGTGTTCATCGCCTGTATCATTTGTTGTCTGATAGCACTATTGTGCAAGCGTTCCCATAATTTCCCGAAACCACCATCCTGTAATGATGGAGGAAAAGCTGAAGTCATTCCTGTTGCGCCTGCAAGATATGTGTACATATCAGCAGTTATTTTTAATCCTTCTTTTCTTGCTTTATTAACTCTGAGAATAAGGCTGTCCATTTTATTCCAGTTATTTTTTCCAGCAGCTTTTAAATGAAATATCTCAGCAGGTATATTTGCTTTTTTTGAAATAGTGATAAGTTCTTCAACCGCTTCCAATAATTTATTTCCTTCACTGCGCATGTGACTGCTATACGTACCGCCATACTTTGAAGCTTCTTTAGATAGTGCAATCAATTCGTCTGTCTTTGCAAAAAAATCAGGAGGATATATCAATGCATTTGTTACACCTAATGCTCCTTCCTTCATAGCCTGGTCTACAAGTAGTTTCATACTATCCAGTTGTTGCGGTGTGGGTGCTTTATCGTCCTCCCCGATTACATACTGGCGAATAGTTCCTGTACCAACAAACGAGGCAATATTGCAGGAGATACCTTTTTTCTCCAGCACATTCATATATTCCCCCAGCGTATTCCAGTTCACATTATATTTTATATCGCCTTGCCCGTTCTGAAGTTGCTCTTTCATTTTTGCATTCAGTGGTGCCATGCTAAACTCACCGAATATTTCTGTGGTTACCCCCTGGCGTAAATCACTTTGTGATCTACCATCCTGGAAAAGAGATTCTTCAGAATGTCCCATCATATTTATAAAACCCGGTGTTACTGCTTTACCTTTTGCATCAATCTCATTTTTTGCAAATGCATTCCTTAAGTCTCCAATGAAGGCAATAGTATCAGCATTAATGGCAAGGTCTGCTTTGTAAGGCTTGCCACCATTGCCATCGTATATCATTCCATTACGAATGATGGTATCGTATTTTGTTTTGTTATTGAAAGCAATGAGAACGATAACCAGGAGGGGGAGAAGAAATTTTTTCATTTTTTTTGTTTGGGCCATTGTTTAAAAATACATGTTAATGAAAATAGGAACATTTATAACAACTTAATTTTTTTGGCAAGGGTTGTTATAACAATTATTTAGTTTGCCGTGTCTTTACGATAGCCTTTAGCTTAGCGGGATACGGGAAGATATCATTTAACAGATTGGTAAATACTTTTTACAAACCTTATAGTTTTATTTTGGCTGATGCTGGAAACAATAACCATTACCAATATTAGTCATATGCCTACATCGAGTTCCAGCTTTGATCAATCCCATACATTGTACCGTAGTCCCTTGTCCTTGTGCTTTATGAATAACACCAGCATATAATGCATATATATTTTGTGGATTACATATTTTACAAGGTTGAAGACCCAATTCCTTTGCCTGGCTAATCGTTATTGCTTCTGATACATTCTTTACCATTCTACAAGATGCCAAATGATATTTTGCTCCAAATGGGGTTTTGAAAACTGTTTGTGCCTTTAATGATATACAAGGTGAAAGTATAAAGAGAGTTAATAAAAAGGTTTTAAAATAAGCATGTTTAAATATAGAATATAATTGCTTCTTGAACTTAATAGCAGCTAGAATATACTTACTCCTTACCTAATAAATCTGCAACTACTTTATAAGGCACAAGCGGACGCAGCCGCCAGAGATTTTTTTCAATTACGAAAAGAAGGAAAACAACCTTGTGGCAATGTGTGGCATTTCTTAGATTTATAAATGAGTAGGAAATATAAGTTTGGTGATAGTGATAAATTATATTTTATAAGTTTTGCTGTGGTGAACTGGATAGATGTTTTTATAAGGAAAGAATACAAAGACATTTTATTGGAAAGCTGGATATATTGCCAGGAACATAAAGGTCTTGAAATATATGGATGGATAATCATGCCGAGCCATGTACACATGATAATAAGCAGTAAAGAAAATAAGCTGGAAGATATTGTTCGTGATATGAAGAGCCATACATCAACTACTCTTAGAAAAGTAATTAAAAATCATGTTGGAGAAAGCAGAAGAGAATGGATGCTAATGATGATGGAAAAAGCCGGAAAAGAAAATGTCAATAATAATGATTTTCAGTTGTGGCAACAACATAATAAGCCAATTCAAATAATGAACATTGAAATGTTTCACAAAACACTTGATTATATTCATGACAATCCTGTTGAAGCAGGTTTTATTGAGAAAGCTGAAGATTGGTTATATAGTAGTGCAGGAGATTTTTATGGCAAGAAAGGATTGATCGAGTTATACCACATATTTTAATAAACTGCTAGAAACATCGTCAAAGAAGTTTAAAGGTACTGGCGCAAGCGTCCGCTTGTGCCTTGAGAAGAATTGCAATAATTAAAAATTAGAATTATCTGCCGAATTTGTTTTGAAAACTTTAATGAGTTGTTGATAATGGGTTGTAATGGTTGAGGTTCTATTATAGGCAGAAGCGGACGCTTGCGCCAGCGAAACTTTTTTAATTACGAAAGATGGAACGCAACCTTGCGCTATATTGGGGGCCAGCGTCCGCTTGTGCCTTGAGAAGAACTGCAAGAATTTGAGAGTTAGAATTTTAATTTTTTTTTAATTCCGGAATATTGGGTCGAGGTACTGGCGCAAGCGTCCGCTTGTGCCTTGAGAAGAATTACAAGAATTAAAGAGTAAGAATTATCTACCGAATTTATTTTGAAAAACATTAATGAGTTGTTTGTATGGGTTTGTGATGGTTGAGGTTTCTGTTATAGGCATAAGCGGACGCTTGCGCCAGCGAAATTTTTTTAAATAAGAAAGATGGAACACAACCTTGGAATAATATAAGGGCAACCTTGGGCTATGTCGTTCAAAGTAAATTACTTCAAAGAAGTTTAAAGGTACTGGCGCAAGCGTCCGCTTGTGCCATGAGAAGAATTGCAAGAATTAAAAAGTTAGAATTATCTGCCGAATTTTTTTTGCAATACTTAATTAATTGTTTGTATTGGTTTGTGATAGTTGAAGTTCTGTTATAGGCACAAGCGGACGCTTGCGCCAGCGAAATTTTTTTAATTACGAAAGATGGAAACCCAACCTTGGGCTATATG
>DASYOM010000123.1:0-24842 GCA_036007765.1 Chitinophagaceae bacterium
AATTTTACAGATTCTAAGCATCTCTATATTTGAAAGAATGCCCATAAATCAACTGTTTCAAGATACTCAATTACAATATTTCAAAGAACTAAATTATAATCAATTGACACTGTTTGATTAATAACGCAACGCTAATGAAAATAGGAGATACTTTAATATAATTTGATTCCTGAAGCACCAAACCTGCGTGCCGGTCTCCACACCAGATGCGGTTAGCCAATGCCCTGTGCCGGCTAAAAGAGCTACAAATTGAACGTCACCAGATATCTTCTGAGTAATTTTATAGATTATTAAAATAAAGGAGAATATCTAACTAACGTGAATCGATATCTTCAAAGACCACTTGAATTATGAAAGAAATTACGATCGGGGTTTTATGTCGAATTCTAAAACTACACTGGAACTGCATCAACTTATAGCCATACCATTTCAAAAATTATCCTTTATGGAAAGCTTATTCAAAAAATTAATATTAGCCCTTTGGTGGAAATTCATTTTGGAAAAAGTATTTTTATATCTGCAAAGTTTTCTACTCTCCGGTTATACACAAAAAGTTTTTGGAAATTGGAATTCATGTAAATCGCCGCAATTATTAAATAAAAACAATGGATGTAAAGATTGAGGAGAGCTGGAAAGAAGTACTAAAAGATGAATTTGATAAACCATATTTTCAGCAAATCGTTGCCTTCATTAAAACAGAAAAAACTGCAGGCAAAATTATTTACCCCCCAGGCCAGTTAATTTTTAATGCATTTTACAAAACTCCATTTGCTAAAGTTGAAGTTGTTTTACTGGGACAAGATCCCTATCATAATAAAGGGCAGGCACATGGATTAAGTTTTTCAGTTCCACCTGGTGTTCAACCACCTCCATCATTAATTAATATTTTTAAAGAATTAAAAGCAGATATTGGAATACAAATCCCTGCTACAGGCGATCTTGAAAGTTGGGCGACTCAAGGAGTATTATTATTAAATGCGTCATTAAGTGTAAGGCAAAATGAACCTGGAAGCCATAGTAAAATTGGATGGCTTCAATTCACTGATACCGTTATAGAAAAATTATCGGAACAAAAAGACGGGATTATATTTTTGTTATGGGGAAAATTTGCACAAGAAAAGCAATCACTTATAGATGAGACAAAACACTTCGTGCTTAGGGCTGCACATCCATCTCCATTCAGTGCTGATAAAGGTTTTTTCGGATGCAGGCATTTTTCAAAAACGAATGAGCTTCTCGCAAAACAAAATAAAGAACCTATAAACTGGAAACTTTAATTTTTGAATTTTGAAACAAATATTTGCAAGAATTTTTGCAACATGGGCAATTATAATTTTTATAATTACGCTGATTCCTGTGTCGATTCTAATGTGGAGTATTGGAGTTATTGATGAACCAAAGAGAACCAGAATTTTCCGAATCATTTCCAAAGTATGGATGACAATCTTTTTTTTTCTAACAGGCTGCCGTCTTAAAACTGTTGGACTGGAAAACTTTAAAAAAGGAGAAAATTATATTGTTACCTGTAATCATAATTCTTTAATGGATGTTCCATTAAGCACACCCTTTATTCCTGGTCCAAATAAAACAATAGCAAAAGCTGAGATGGCAAAAACTCCATTGTTTGGACTCGCATATAAACGCGGATCAATCCTTGTAGACCGTAATGATAAAAACAGCAGGCAAAACAGCTTTAAGAAAATGAAAGATGTTCTTAATATGGGGATGCACATGTGTATTTATCCGGAAGGGACGCGTAATAAAACAAATTTGCCTCTTAAAGAATTCTATGATGGCGCCTTTAAACTGGCTGTGGATACTGGAATTTCAATTCTCCCTGCATTAATATTTAATACAAAAAAAGTACTTCCGTCTGATAAGATTTTCTTTTTTTGGCCGTCTAAAATGGAGTTGCATTTTTTACCTCCGATACCTGTAACGCACTCTGATAGCTTCGAGATTATTAAGGAAAAAGTTTTTAAATTAATGACGGAATATTATATGATGCATACAAAATAATTTCCCATCTTCCTGCAATTATTTGAGTTCTTGCTTTATTCGATCATTTTATTTCTCATGCCATATGTAATTAATCCTCCAATGGTTTTCGCCCCAACTTTATTTTTCATAGTTTGACGAATGGTTTCAATGGTACGTGGGCTTAAAAAAATTATTTTTGATATATCTTCAGTTGTTTTGTCTTCAGCCAGTAACTGCAGGATTTTTAATTCTTTCTCGCTAAAAGTAATAGGAATATGGCTTCCATAATGTTGGCGCACATTTTTCTTTTGCATTAATTTCCCCATCACCGCATTATTAACGAGCTGGTTAAAATAAAAATCTTCATTCATGCAGGTAAGTATAGCTTCATAAATTTCATCAGGATCTGTAGTTTTAGTAAGATATGCATTGGCACCCATCTCCATCATTTTGCTAATCATTTGTTGATCATCATACATTGTGAGCACTATAATCTTAAGATCTTCATATTCTTTACGTAACAATTCTATAGCATTAATCCCGTCTATTTCAGGCATTCTTATATCCATTAATAAAACATCAGGCTTTTTGATAGCAATTTTATGCAAAAGATCTTTTCCATCTTCTGCTTCCCAAATCATTTTCAAGTTTTGTTTTGGTGAAAGAGCCATTTTAATCCCATCTCTGAAAATTTTATGATCATCGGCAATGGCTATTTTAATAATTGCAGAAGCTAACGAAGAAGTCGGCATGATCATAACGGCTTAGTGGTGGTTGTAAAAATATAAAACAATAACGAAGATTTTACGATTCTATTACTGAGTTTACTGGTTATTTTTCCGGGAAAAAGAACATTCATTAAGTATTTTTACAATAGCGCGTTCACTTAACCATACATTGATTTACTATAGGGTTACTACTTAGACCAAAAATGTGATTAATATAATGATAACCCCATCCAAGGTATTTTGATTCTAAGTAACTAATACATTAAAAGAAAATTCTTATAGCAATTTTAGATGTATATCCAGGTTAGCCAATTTTTAAACTCCTTTTTTACACTTTTTAATATTAAATCTAACGCAATCAGATTTGTATTTTTTGTAAAGTATAAAATACTATAGAAAAACTACTAAAATCCGGATAGTAAATTTACTGCTTTTGCGCGTAAATTTACCCTTTGTTTTGTTCGTATTATACCGCGTAAATTCTATCATAACCCTTGCCTGCGCTACTTATAAGCAATATAATGAAATATTTGGGAAAAAAAAAGGTGTTGACAAATATATTCATTTTATAGAAGTTAGTACTGTAACTACACAATTAACCACAAACAATTAAAAACTTACAATCATGAATCAAAACACACTCGTTGAAACCAGGAACCTTGCTGAAGTTGGTGAAAACATCGGGCTTACAGAAGGAATTGAATTAGTAAATGCTTTTAAAGCGGCCAACCCTACAGCAACACAGGGTTACTATATTGGCCGGAACATCCTTGAGCAAATTATCGCCCAGCCAGGATGTGTTGGAATTAATTTTCGTAAATGCCTTACTAACTTAAACGAAGAGCATCTTGTTTACACAGCAGTTAATGCTGAAGGAAAAGACATCCTTGAATTTTCTGTTGTTACAAACACAGGAGATATCGTTAAGCAGGAGGCCATAGTTGCTGATAGAACAATATGGTGGGATGACGTTAAATTATATGAGGAATAAACTAAACTTTCGATTTAATCGAAAAATTAAAATAGATAGTTATATTTGATTTCAAACATAACTGCTATTTTACATTACATAAGATATATAGGATCCTTTTCTCATTTATTACCTTTAGTTTTTTTTCTTTTGTTTAAATTTAAGACGAAAGAGAAATCTCTAAGGGTAATTTTTTATTATATAGTATATTGTGTTATAAATGAATCACTGGGATTTTATCTTCATCAAATCCATAAAGATGATCTAGTCATTTTTCCATTTGCTTTTTTTACTGTTGCAGAGTTTTCATTTTTTTGCTTTTTTTATTACTATGTTTTGCCCAGGAACAATCCTAAAAAATTTATTTTTCCAATCTGGCTTTGCTTCATAATATTCTCTTTAGTTGATTTCTTTTTTATGAATAGAATGCAAGGCTTCGATTCTTTTACATCAGGGCTTCAAACAATATTTATAATAGGTTTATGTATTTATTACCTATTTATTCAAATAAAAGGAAAAACTGATTTATATATTTATTCAACGTCCAATTTTTGGATCATTATAACGTTTCTGATATCTCTATCAGGAACCTTTTTTTTATACATCCTAACCGAAACTATGATAAATAATCAAATTTTTATGAATCAATATATAATAATTAATTCGATATTTAATTTACTAAAAAATGTATTGCTTTCTATTGCTATGTGGATGAAATCCGACCAAAAATCTGAGTTAAAAAAAAATTATGACTGGATAGATTATAATCACGTAAATTAAAAACTAACCTTTTAAATATTAAATGTTCTTTCTCCAGACAAATGAAAATATTTTAGGGATTCCATACGTACTTATTCTTGGTACAATTGGCATGTTTGTAATGGCAATTACCTTGGTTTCGGTTGTTGTATTTCATCAAAGAAGAGTAATTAAATTTAATAAGCAATTGCAGAAACTGGAAGAAGAAAAACAACAAATGTTGCTTAAAGCATCTATTCGCTTTCAAGAGGAAGAAAGACAACGCATTGCTGCTGATCTGCATGATGATGCTGGTCCTTTATTAGCAACCGCACGGCTTTACCTTAATGAAAATTTAATTCACCAGGAACCCGCAATACAACTTCAATCAATATTTAGTGCAAAGCAAATTATTGATGATACCATACAATTAATCAGGAATATCTCTCACAGCCTGATGCCTCCCACATTGAAAAATTTTGGATTGGAGTCTGCCATAAAAGATCTTTTTGAAAAAATAAACGGCTCGGGAGTCATTAATGCCAGTGCACGTTTTCACGATAACCGGGAGAGACTAAAAGAGGAACAGGAATTACTTGTGTTTCGTATAATACAGGAATTGGTTACCAATATAATTAAGCACAGTCACGCAGGATTTATTCACCTTACTCAGAATGTGCAGGGAAATTTTTCTTATTTTCGCATACACCATGACGGAAAAGGCATTCTTCAGCCTGACTTTGAAAAACTTAACTATGATTCTGTGGGCCTTGGGTTAAAAAATATAGAGAGCCGTATTAAAGTGTTAAGGGGCAGTATATCATTTGATATTGATAGTACTCACACTTATTATAAGGTTACTATTGAAGTGCCGAGAGAGCCAGGTAAATAGAATGTAATTGCGGAAATATAGTATCCAATACCTTTAATAATTAATTTTCTTACATTCATATGGAAGTCATCAAAGTTGCCATTGCAGATGATCATAAAATTTTCAGGAGAGGAGTAATTCTTTCTCTGAGGCCATACGGCAATATAACATTTGTACTGGAAGCTGAAAATGGAGAGGAACTTATAGAAGGCTTAACAGAAGCGAACCCAGATGTTATACTTATGGATCTTAAAATGCCTGTTAAAGATGGAATAGAAACGACAAAGTATGTCAACAAACATTTTCCAAAAATTAGAATTCTTATTCTTACCATGTATGAAGATGAACGATTTGTAGGCCATCTGATGGATAGCGGGGCAAATGGTTACTTACTTAAAAGCACAGAGCCCGAAGAAATAAAGCAGGGAATCATGGATGTAATGAGGACGGGATTTTACCTAAACAATTTTGTGAATCGGGTACTCATAAAAAAGAATTATTCAAAGCATAAGTTTAATCCTAACTTAAATAGTGAAATCATTATTAGCGATCGAGAAAAGGAAGTATTAAACCTCGTTTGCATGGAATATACCGCACAGGAAATCGCAAAAAAAATGGACATTAGTGCAAGGACTGTTGAAGCAATAAAAGACAGGCTAATGGAGCGCTTTGGTGTTAAAAATTCAGTAGGCCTTGTTTTCTTTGCAATGAAAAATTCTTTAATAGACTAAGACTATTTTTTCCTATATCAGTAATTTTGAAAAACCATTTCCGGTATTATTTCTTCGACTATAAGTTTCCCCGCGGTTTTACTTTCTATTTCATCGATGCTTACGCCGGGTGCTCTTTCGATCAATTGAAATCCATCTTCCGTCACATTAAGAACAGCCAGATCTGTTACAATTTTTTTCACACACTTTACCCCGGTCAATGGAAGTGTACATTTAGATAATAATTTCGAATGGCCTTGAGGGTTGGTATGCATCATTGCAACTATAATATTTTTTGCGCTTGCTACCAGGTCCATGGCTCCGCCCATTCCTTTGACCATTTTACCGGGAATTTTCCAATTAGCAATATCTCCGTTTTCACTTACTTCCATAGCGCCCAGAACGGTTAAGTCAACCTTGCCTGCCCGTATCATCCCAAAACTCATAGCGCTATCAAAAAAAGCTGAACCCGGCAATGTAGTAATTGTTTGCTTACCTGCATTTATTAAATCAGGATCTTCATTTCCATCTATTGGAAAAGGGCCCATACCAAGTAATCCATTTTCTGATTGCAACACCACATTAATTCCTTCAGGAATGTAATTTGCTACAAGAGTAGGGATACCGATTCCCAGGTTTACATAAAATCCATCTTTTAATTCTTGTGCTATCCTTTGTGCAATTTGATTTTTATTTAGCATAATAATTAATTATGTGATCCTGTTAATCCCACTAATTTTATAAGCACATTATTTAATTGGCTAATCAGCTAATTATTTTATCGGCTAATTTTCTTACAGTTTTTTGCTCAATTCTCTTTTCATAATTATTTCCCTGGAAGATACGGTGAACATATATGCCGGGTGTGTGAATTTCGTTAGGGTCCAACTTTCCCGGCTCAACTAATTCTTCTACTTCTGCGATAGTTATTTTACCAGCCATTGCCATAAGAGGATTAAAATTGCGTGCTGTTGATTTATAAATAAGATTGCCTTCCTTATCTCCTTTCCATGCTTTTACGAGTGCAAAATCTGCATCAAAAGCATATTCCATTAAATATTGCTTTCCATTGAAATCACGAGCTTCTTTTCCTTCTGCCACTTCAGTACCTACGCCTGCCGGCGTAAATATTGCCGGTAAGCCATACCCGGCAGCCATACATCTTGTTGCTAAAGTTCCCTGAGGAATCAAGTCTACAATAAGCTCACCGCTTAATAATTGCCTTTCAAATTCAGTGTTTTCCCCTACATAGGAAGCAATCATTTTTTTTACCTGCTTTTGTTGTAACAATAAACCAATTCCAAAATCATCAACACCGGCATTGTTTGAGATACATGTAAGATTATTAACTTTTTTTCTGACCAAAGCGCTTATACAGTTTTCTGGAATACCGCATAATCCAAATCCTCCCAACATAATAATACTTCCCCCGAGGATATCAAATATTGCTGCATCGGCATCTTCATAAACTTTATTCATTTTCTAATGATTTTTCGCAATAGAGTGTCTTTTCTGAAATGGTTATATTTTTCCTTCATATTTTGATCATTTTCTCTTTGCTTTTGTGTGTAAAGGCTATCAAACATAAGCCTCAAAATATCGGGATGGCCGGAGTACCAATCATAGCTTTTATCAAAAGAAGAAGAAGTGACATGATGAATTTCAAATACCTTTTGGGTAAAAACTTTTGTTTGGAATTCAACATTGATTGAAGAATCCTTCCGGGCAACTTCATTTGCTAAAGCCTGGGCTCTTATTATATCCCACAGAATTTCAGACATTTCGCTAGAACGAATTATTCCTGGAGGTGTTTTGTATTTGTTGGAACATGAAAACGAAATGCAAACCAAGATAAAGAAAAAAATTATTTTCATTACCTGAGCCCTTCTTTATATTTCGATGCTGATGTAACATCAATACGTTGCAAAAGCTCGAGCGCTTTAGATTTATCGGGCGGCGTGGCTTTTGAAAATATTTTTATAAGCTCCTGGCTTTTTCCCTGTAAAAAAAACTGTAGTATCATTGTATTTGGATTTTCGACATTGTATGTATTAAGCAGGGTAAGCATATTTAAGACCTGGCTTCTGCCATTAATTTCATCTTCATAAAGTTTGTCCATACCTAGTCGATAATAGCCGTAAATAACATCATGCATAATTGTGTATCGACTGTTCAATAAATTTTCTGTAAGCCAATACCGGTTCCTGGTTCCATCGAAAGCTTTCCATCCGGAAATGTTTCTTCCTTCCGGAGCATTATTAACTATATTCTGCGCTTTTTGAAAATAGTTGTCACCGCCACGGGGCGAAAAAGAGTCATAATCCATTCCAAGAATAATATTTATATAATAAGCAAAAACTGCTGTAAGATTCGAGATTAAGGCATCTGTACCGGAAACCCGGTTATCATTAAATTCAAGCTGTTGAAATTCGGCATATTTGAATATGATATCATTATCCTGAAAATTAATTAGTGGGGATGAATAAGAAGAATTGAAAACTGGCCGGGCAGATTGAATAGTTAAAGAACCTTTGTACACATTCGCATCGCCTGCAGATTCAACATTTAATAAAAAACTGCAATCGATTTTTTCCTTTTGTGCAAATTGATCTGTGCTCCATTTCCTGTTATTTACAAAATTATTAAGTGCAGTTTGTAAGGTCTCAAAAGTCTTTTTATCAACGTTATTTCCTACCCTGTTGCTAAGTACACTCACTCTTGATTTAAGTTCCTGTGAGTGACATACATTGACGGCAAAGCATAATAATAAGAGGATTATTTTATTCATTTCTATAATTAATAATTGCATTTACAATATCGGCAGCTACATCTTCTTTCAATTTTTTTTCAAAATGATGCTCAACGCCATTTCTTTCAAAAATACTTATTTTGTTAGTGCTATATCCAAATCCTGCGCCCTCATCATTTAGAGAATTAAGCACGATAAGATCTGCATTCTTCACTGACATTTTTTTCATTGCGTTTTCTTTCCCGTTTTCTGTTTCCAAAGCAAAGCCAACTAAAATTTGATCTTTTGTTTTTAGCGCACCTGCTTTGGCAAGTATGTCTTTAGTTTTTGTCAATTGGAGAGTTAATCCTTCATCATGTTTTTTTATTTTTTCTTTCGATGGGTTTTCCGGTGTATAGTCTGCAACTGCTGCAGCCATTATTATAATGTCGCTTTTATTAAAAAATTTAAAAGTGGCTTCGTACATTTCATCAGCTGATGTAATTTGAATCGTATTTATTAGCCCCGGAATATTTATTGAGGAAGGCCCTATTATAAGATTCACCTTAGCACCTCTTTCAGCTAATTCCTGTGCAATTGCAATCCCCATTTTTCCGCTGGAATGATTTCCTATAAAGCGCACGGGATCTATGGCTTCGTAGGTGGGGCCTGCCGTAACAAGTACTGTCTTTCCTTTTAAAGATGACGTAAAAGAAAAAAAAATATTTAGATAATGAATGATTTCCTCTGGTTCAGCCATTCTACCTTTGCCAATTAAGCCACTGGCAAGCTCTCCCTCATTTACATCAAGTACGCGGTCTCCGTGTTTTTTTAAAATCTCAATATTATTTTTGGTGGCAGGCTGATGCCACATATCTTCATCCATTGCCGGAGCGATTAGCACCGGGGAAGTTGCAGAGAGATAAACAGCCATTAAAAGGTTATCACAAATTCCATTTGCCATTTTTGCAATTGTATTACAGGAGGCAGGTGATACGAGTATGATATCTGCCCACCTACCAAGCAACACATGATTTGCCCATGTGTCTTCGTCAAATAAATCTGACAAAACTTTGTTTTTTGAAAGGGTCGAAAAAGTAAGTGGTGATACAAAATCTTTGGCTGCCTGTGTCATTATCACTTTTACTTCCGCCTCATTTTTTACAAGCATCCTTAATAAAACCACTGCTTTGTAAGCGGCGATGCTTCCTGTAACACATAGCAAAACTTTTTTCCCTTTGAACATTCTAATATATTATTCTAAGTGCCAATTTATGATTGGGAACTTATCATTTGTGTATACAAAAAGAACATGACTTACTAATTATGTTCGAATAAAAATGGCGGTATAAAACCGCCATTAAAAGTATAATTTCTAATTTAAAAACTAATATAAAATCACTTTAAAATTAAAGTGTTTGCAAAGCTGATATGATTAATCAAATAAATTATCCTCATTTCTGCGATAATAAATTTTATCATCCATAAATTCCGTTGTCGCAAGAAGTGCAGGATTAGGCATTCTCTCGTACGCTTTTGAAATTTCAATCTGCTCTTTATTCTCATGTATCTCTTCGAGGCTATCAGTATGGCTTGCAAATTCTTCAAGCTTATTGTGCAATTCTTCCTTAATGGAAATATTAATCTGGTTAGCCCGTTTAGCTATCACTGCTATAGATTCATACAGATTTCCGGTTTTAGCTTTTACATCAGTAAGATTTTTGGTTTCAACAACATTACTGGTATTAGCGCTCTGCTGGCGTCTTAATTTGCTCATTTTGTAATTGTTTAATATTATTCTGACTAAGGTTTCTGTAGTATTCTGCTTCCTTTAAAAATTTACTTTCAGGATAACGGTCAGCGAAATCAAAATATTCTGTTGATACCTTTTCATAACGTTCCTGTTGCTTATCTGAATAGCTAAATTTTGCAAATTGGTAATATGATTTAATGGCCATTAGCAAGTAATCTTCATCCTTTTCTGATTCCGGATAATTATTAAGAAGGTTAGTAAAAGAAATCCCGGCAGCCCTATATTGCTGGAGATTATAATATAACTGAGCCGTTTTAAAGTCTTTAAGCTCCAACTTTGCACGGCTCTTCATAATTAATGAAGTCGCATCTGCAACTCTTGGCGAATTAGGATAGGTATTAATAAAACTTTGCATCATTCCAATTGCTTTCGATGTATTAAGCTGCTCAAGTTCTACTGTCGGAGACTGCAAATAGTAAGTGTAGGCGTGCATATATGCTATCTCTTCCGCTTTAGTACTATTTGGAAAAACCTCTAAAAATCCTTTGAAGAGATTTTCAGCATCTGCATAGTTTTTTTGATAAAATGAGCAGTATGCATATTTATAGTATAGATCTTCAAATTTATCAGTTCCTTTGAAGACTGAAAAAAGTTCTAAGTACAATTGACCTGCGTAATTATATTTCTTTTTAGCAAAATATTCATCTGCCTTCTTGAGCTTAAATTCAACATTGTTGTTTTTCAACACCTTATTAAATTGATTGCTGCAGGATATTAATACAAAAACCGACAGTAATGACGCCAGGAAAAATTTCATAAAGAGCTGCGAAATTAAGTGATTTTAAACAAAAATGATTTTTAAAACCTTTTCTTCAAAATCAAGCCGGTTAATATTTTCACAATAAAAAACCCTTCCGAATACGAAAGGGTTTATCATTGAGCAAAAAGTATTCTTGTTACTTAGATTTAATATCAACCGTATTGGAATCTCCACCACCAACTTCGCAATTCGTATCGATGCGATCTGCACTTATGCCTTCCTTTTCAGTTAAATATGCTTTTATTGCATCTACTCTTTTATTACATAGAGCCTGGGATGCTTTAGATGCAGCAGGATAACCTGTAACTGTGATACCGCAGTCTGCATTATTTTTCATTTTAGAAGCAACAGTTGCCAACATGGCTTTTGCATCGCTGCTAAGGCCGCCAGAGTTACCTCTGAAAGAAACGCTTGGTAAATCACCAATCTGGCATTTATTTGAATCAGCCATAACCATGTTTTTGCAACATTCAGGATCAGGGCACTTACCCACACCATCAGCATCAACAGGCTGACATTCTGTAGGGGTAATTAGTTGCTTATCTTTACAATCCGGTACTCCATCGCCATCAGTATCTTTAGAAACACCATGTGTGTCAACAGGGCAACCTGCAGGAGTATTTGGCTCTCTATCAAGTTGATCAACCACACCGTCGCCATCAGCATCATCAAATACCGGCTTAGGTATCTTCATGTGCTTTGGGTTGTTGATCTCGCTGTAAGCATAATCAAGTGGATTGATCCACCATAGAGGCTCAACAGCTTTTGAACCTATATTAAAGTTTAAGCCCAAAGAAGCATAGTTATAACTATCGAAATCACGGGTTTGAACAGGATCACCTGCCGGATGCTCCTGCCATTGCTGTCCGTCAAGTAAGTCATCTTTAACAAATGTAAATCTGTCTTCAAGAGCAAGATTAATTCGTTTGCTCAATTTAAATGCTAGACCAGCAAGCACAGTTCCGGAGGGCTTCAACGTTTGTCCAAATATTGTTTTTGAGTTTTTCTTATTATTTTCGGCATCAACATAAGGGAGATCTTTAAGTAGTGATTTTAACTTGTCGCGAATATCTTTTCTACTTTCATAACCTGAACCCGTAATTGTACTGAAACTTGTTGGTACTTGAACTTTAGTATCATAAATAGTGGCGCCAATACCAATACCTCCATACAGAACCATTCCTGTTTTTTGTTTATGAAAGCGAATATTATTCAAAGTAAAAATTCCTTGCAGGCCAAGATCCTGAACGTGGGCACGATAGTTATAATATACTGGCTGACCCGTACCATTGTAAGCTGCCCATACTGGGTTATGGTTATAACCAATAGATGGCTTCCAGTTTATGCCTTTGGCAACTCCGTAAACATATTGTAATCTTAAAGAGAAAATATAGCCCAAAGCTTTGCGAACATGTGCAGAAAATCCTATTGTAGGTAATTTTGCCGAAACATCACTGCTTACTGAGAACATGCCTGCTGATATTCCAAATTCAAATTCACTACGGGGTTTTGCCGGAAAATCGTAAGTATTATTCATGAATTCATTTTGTTGTGCCATTCCTTTTGAAGAAACTACACTCGAATCCCAAATACTATATACTCCGGTATCCTGGGCGAAAACGCCATAAGATAAGAGGGAAAATATTCCCATTAATAATAATTTGTACTTTTTGCTTGCCATAACTTTTTGATTAATGATTTCTAAATAAACGGGTTGATTGATTGCAAAAATATTAAACCAATATCAAAAACCAAATTTTTTTTTACCAAATAATTAGATTTTGAACCATTTATATATCCTTGCAATTTTGTAAACTTATGACTATTATCCGAGGTTATCTGCTGCTTTAGAAGAAAAGTTTTTACTTGCTTATGAATTACCTGCCTTTATGTAAACTCACATCTTTCGAAAATCAACTTCATTACATTAATTATTTAATTATTCCTTTCTGTACTATATTGCTTGTTTATGATAATGCAGTTTTCAAGAGATCTTATTGCTGATGAATTAAGGATATTCGAACAAAAATTTGCTCATTCAGTAAAAAGCCATACTCCGTTGCTTGACCGGATAATGAAATACATTATCAAAAGAAAAGGCAAGCAGTTGAGGCCTATGTTTGTTTTTTTAAGTGCGAAACTTCATGGCACAGTAAATGAATCTACTTACCGGGCAGCGGCTTTGGTTGAACTTCTGCATACAGCAACTCTTGTTCACGATGATGTGGTTGATGAATCCCTGGAAAGGAGGGGTTTTTTATCGATCAACGCATTATGGAAAAATAAGATTGCTGTTCTTGTGGGCGATTATTTGCTTTCTAAAGGGTTGTTACTTTCAACTGAAGCGGAAGATTTCAAACACCTCCATATTTTGTCTGACGCGGTTAAACAAATGAGTGAGGGAGAACTATTACAAATAGAAAAATCACGAAAGCTAAACCTTAAAGAAGAAACGTATTTTGAAATTATTAAAGGGAAAACCGCTTCCTTATTATCATCCGCCTGCGGTGTCGGGGCATGGAGCACAAGCAAGAATGAAATAATTACAGGAAAAATGAAAAATTTCGGGGAAAAAACGGGAATAGCTTTTCAGATAAAAGATGATCTTTTTGATTATGGAAATGACGATGTGGGGAAACCAACCGGAAATGACCTCAAAGAAAAGAAGTTGACCCTGCCTTTGATTTATACACTTAACAAAATAACTGCTACAGAGAAACGAAAAATTATTTACATTCTCAAAAACGAAAATAAAAACCCTGCGAAAATCAAATATGTTTTGGAAAAAGTTACCGAAGCCGGAGGTATTAAGTATGCTAATGAAAAAATGACGCAATATCGCGATGAAGCTTTAGCGATTTTGTATGAATTTCCAGAAAGTGATATTCGTAAGGGTTTGGAGGAGTTAGTTATATATACTACAGATAGGAAATATTAGTTTGCTAAGGTCATGATGTGCTAATATAATGTGCCATTGTGAAGATTCCATAAACTGATATAAGTTTTGCTAAAGTTACGATGTGCTGATGCTATAATAAATTGCCTATCATTAAATTGGCTAATTAGCTAATTGATTACTATGGAAAGAAGATGGAAAATATTATCCGCTGATGAAAATAAAATTGCTGAATTGCAGCAGGCATTAAAGATCAGTTATTCATTATGCAAAATACTTGTGCAAAGAGACATAGACACTTATGACAAAGCTAAAGATTTTTTTCGCCCGCAACTTTATCAGGTGCATGATCCCTTCTTAATGAAAGACATGGACAAGGCTGTAAACTGTGTTTTATCTGCAATAAAACATCGCCATAAAATTCTTGTCTTCGGCGACTATGATGTTGATGGCACAACATCTGTAGCATCAATGTACCGGTTTTTAAAAAAAATTTATACTGAAGAAAATATTGCTTTTTATGTGCCGCATCGTTATCGTGAAGGATATGGTGTAAGCAAAATGGGAATTGACTTTGCTAAGAGAAACAATTTTAAGCTCATCATTTCTCTTGACTGCGGCATTAAATCCATTGACCTCATATCGTATGCAAAGTCACTCGATCTCGATTTTATTGTGTGCGATCATCACATGCCTGATGATGAGCTTCCACCTGCGGTAGCCATTTTAAATCCCAAACAAAAAGATTGCAATTATCCTTACAAAGAATTGTGTGGATGTGGTGTGGGGTTTAAGTTGATTACTGCGCTCTCACAACGGCTAGGCTTAGCCGAAGAAGAATACACTTGCTACCTTGATCTTGTTGTAACAGCAATTGGTGCAGATATAGTTCCTATTACCGGTGAAAACAGGATATTCGCTTATTACGGTTTGAAAAAGTTAAATACAAATCCTATAGCTGGAATAAAAGCCCTGATTGAATTAAGTGGTGTTACTAAAAAGTTTTCAATAAACGACGTGGTATTTATTATTGCCCCGAGGGTGAACGCAGCAGGAAGAATGGATGATGCGTCTAAAGCCGTAATGATGTTTATTGAAGATGATTTTAAAGAAGCCACGCATTATGCTGAAATGCTTCATAGTGATAATACTGACCGTAAAGATGCAGACATTACTATAACCGGGGAGGCATTCGCAATGATTGAAGGAGATGAAATTCTTTTAAAACGAAAAACTACGGTACTATTTCAAACGCACTGGCACAAAGGTGTTGTGGGAATTGTTGCAAGCAGACTTATTGAAAAATATTTTCGCCCTACGGTTGTGCTTACCCAAAGTGGAGAGTATGCAAGCGGTAGCGCACGAAGCGTACCAGGGTATAATTTATATGAAGCGATACATGCATGCCGGGAACATCTTATTGGTTACGGAGGGCATTTTGCAGCAGCAGGCATGACAATGCTTTTAGAAAATGTAGAAGCGTTTAGTAATAAATTTGAAGAGATTGTATCTTCAAGCATTGAACCTCATCTTCTTATTCCTGAAATTAGAATTGACGCAGAAATCTCATTCAGGAATATTACAAGAAGCTTTTATGATATTATCACACAGATGGAACCTTATGGCCCCGAAAATCTGCGCCCTGTTTTTATTACAAAAAATGTTTCAGATACTTCTTGGTCCAAAATAGTGAAGGAGCAACATGTACGATTTGTAGTAAAACAAGATGATAAGGTATTAACGGGGATAGGCTTCAATATGGCAGAAAAATTTTATTTGCTGCAAATGAAAAAACCAATTGACATAGTATATACCATTGATGAAAATGAATGGAACGGGGAAAGTACCCTACAACTAAAAGTGATAGATATCAGGCTTTCTGAAATTGCAATTGCTTAAACCAATCACAATGAGTATAAGGTATTTCCTGAAGTATTTTTATTTCATTGGATCTAATTGGAATTTCAAACTTGCATTCTTCACGATTAGGCAGGAAATAAAGGGAGAGAAAAAGTATGGCATCGAGACAATCCAGTTTAACAGGCTCAAAACACTTTCTGTACATGGAGAGAACTTAATGCACGCTTCCATTTACCAAGGCGCCAATTATTTCTTACTGGAAAAAGCATTTGACTATCTGCAAAGCATAAACGCAAACCACACTATTGTTGACTTTGGTTGCGGAAAAGGCAGAGTACTGGTAGTAGCTGCTTTTTACCAATTTCGCAAGATTACGGGGATTGATTTTGCAAAAGCTTTGTGTGTATCTGCAGAGCAGAATATTGCAAAAGTGCAATCAAAATATTCCGCAACTGATTTTAAAGTAATATGTGATGATGCTATCAATTACAAAATCAAAGAAGATGAAAAAGTTTTTTTCTTTTTTAATCCTTATGATGAAGTGGTAATGTTGCCTGTTGTAAAAAACATTTTGAAGTCCCTTAAAGAAAAACCACGCCCGATTTTTATTGTCTATTTAAATCCTTTACATAAAGAAATATTTTTAAGTGCTGGCTTCAAGGAAGAGTATTACCTGAAAAAATTAGAATATTTAGAGTTGAGTATTTTATCAAACCGGGAAGATGAATGGAATAATTTATTGGATGAACCTTAAAAAAATAGCACCTTAAACTTCAGAGCTATTTTAATAGCAGGTTTATAATTATGCTTCCAGAATTATTTTACTCTTTTGTTTTCCTTCCATCATCTCTACACTTCTGTTTATAAAATTAGTAAGTTCATTTCCCTTCAGTAATCCCTGTGAAAGCAATGCAAGATCGGCCAGATTCCTTGTCTGCTTCTCCTGCTTGTCCTTATCTCCTTCGTTTAAAATATTTTTATAAACAGGATGATTGCCATTTACAGTAAGGGTTACTTCTTCGGGCATAGCGCCATAGAAGCTTCCCATTCCTCCACCACCGGCTTCGGCCATATCTTTCATTCTTCTCATAAACTCAGGGCGTGTGGCAACAACCGGTAATGTATCGGCGCTAAGACCTTTTACCTCAATAGTTACATGCAAAGAAGGAATATCTATTTTGAATAATTCTTTTAATGTTTCTGCTTCATCTTTTGATAAAACACTTTCAGCATTTTCATTTTTATCAATAAGATTATCTGTTATGTCGGCATCTACTCTTACAAACTGTACATCGTTCCACTTCATTTCCATATTGTTGATAAAAGCAGCATCAACAATGGTTTCAAGTTTTACAACTATATAATTTTTTTGTTGTGCGGCCTTAATGAAACTGTTTTGCTGCACCGGGTCAGTTGTGTAAAGCATTACCAATTTGCCATCTTTATTTTTCTGTAATGTTTCTGCAGCTAATTTATATTCGTCAAGCGTATAAAATTTACTGCCATCTGCATCGTGAAATAAATTAAACTTATTCGCCTTCTCTAAAAACTTATCCTCTGTTATCATTCCGTACTTCACGAAAATGCCAAGACTTTCCCATTTTTCTTCGAATGCTTTTCTATCTGCTTTGAAAATTTCATCAAGTTTATCAGCGACTTTTTTCGTTATGTAGGAATTAATCTTTTTTACATTTGGATCTCCTTGCAAGTAGCTGCGACTTACGTTCAAGGGAATATCAGGGCTATCAATTACACCATGCAGCAGCATAAGGAATTCAGGCACTATATCTTTCACTTCATCTGTTACAAATACCTGGTTGCTGTATAATTGGATTTTATCTTTTTGATTTTCGAAGCGCTGTTTTATTTTAGGAAAATATAAAATGCCTGTAAGGTTGAAAGGATAATCAACATTAAGGTGTATCCAGAATAAAGGCTTTTCACTAAAAGGATATAATTCTCTATAAAAATTTTCGTAATCTTCAGGTGTTAGATCAGCAGGTTTTTTTGTCCATGCTGGTGAAGTGTTATTAATTGGTTTGGCTTCTTCTTTATCATCTTCCTTTTCTTTTTTATCAGCATTCTCATCAATAAAAAATATTGGCACTGGTAAAAACTTACAGAATTTTTCAAGTATGTGCCTTACCCTTTCAGGCTCAAGAAATTCTGCGCTTTCTTCATTTATATAAAGTATAATATCTGTACCACGGCTTTCTTTTTCTGTTTCTTCCAAAGTAAATTTAGGGCTGCCATCACATTCCCATTTTACAGCTCTTGCATCCTCTTTAAAACTTTTGGTAATGATCTCGACTTTTTCACTCACCATAAAAGATGAATAAAATCCTAATCCAAAATGACCTATGATATTAGCTTCATTTTTACCTTTATACTTTTCAAGAAATTCTTCAGCACCACTAAAAGCAACCTGGTTAATATATTTATCAACTTCTTCCTCTGTCATACCCACACCTTTATCGGAAATAGTCAGGGTCTTCTTTTCCTTATTAACTGATACAGTTATGTCAATGTTCCCTATATCTCCTTTCGCTTCACCAACAGAAGAAAGCGTCCCTAGTTTTTGCGTGGCATCAACAGCGTTACTCACCAATTCACGAATAAAAATTTCATGATCACTGTAAAGAAATTTTTTGATAATTGGAAAAATATTCTCCGTCTGTACTCTTATACTTCCTTTTTGCATTTGTAAGATTTTTTGCAATTGTTTTCAAAAAAAATGCCACGTTGGATTTGCTGACAACTTGGCAATAGATCCATAGATTTTTTAAATATTATTCCGGCTTAACTGAGCCGCTCCCAATACTATTAATTTCAGGAGAAGAGGGATTACCCCGATAATAAATATCGCCGCTGCCGACCGTATTGGCTTTTAAATGAACACTTGCAAAAACATGTGCATTGCCGCTGCCGGCAATACTCACCGATGCGTTTTCGCTTTGCAAGTCACTGCAATTCAAATCACCACTACCACCTATTTTAGCATCAAGATCTTTTGTGCGCCCACTTAAGCTAATATTGCCGGAGCCACCAATTGATGCAGAAATTTTAGGAGCATCAACGCCACCTTTAATATCTCCAGAGCCTGCAACATTAATTTCAATTTCATGGTTATTTTTAACCACGTCAGTAATTATAATATTTGCTGAACCCGATGCAAAAATTTTATCAAGAGAAGGAACTTTAATAGACACTTTTGCGTGATCATTATTTATTGATGTATTCTCTTTATAATGCACATTCAAGATGCCATCCTCAACTTTGGTAATAACTACCGGCAAAATATTTTCGTCATTTTCAACTGATACAGAAAAGTTGTCGCCTGAACTAATTTCAATATCAATGCTTCCTGAAGTTTCAACCCCATGAAAGCTTCCTACGTTTCTGGTTTCTGTTTTAATATTTCCGTTTCCTGAGAGAGAATCACCACTAAAGCTCACATTGCAGGAAACAAACAAAACAACAGCAACAAGAGTTATAAGATTTTTCATTGTAAAAGTTTTAAGATTAAGAAAATGCAATTTACAAACCTTCCATAAACTTTTTATCTTCGCAGCAAATGACGGAAAAAATTCTGATCCTCGACTTTGGCTCACAATACACACAACTTATTGCCAGAGCCGTTCGGGAAGCAAATGTCTATTGTGAAATTATTCCATTTAATAAAGAGATCGTATTCACTCCTGAATTAAAAGGCATAATTCTTTCAGGGTCGCCTTTTTCTGTAAATGAAGAAAATGCCCCATCAGTTGATGTAAAATTTTTGGCTGAAAAATTACCCGTATTAGGAATTTGCTATGGCGCCCAACTTACTGCCAGGCTCTATGGTGGCCTTGTCGAAAAAAGCGATAAGCGTGAATATGGTAGAGCAAAACTCAATGTAAAAAAAGCTGATGAATTGTTGATCGATGTAAAAGATGATACTGATGTATGGATGAGCCATAGCGACACTATCACAAAACTTCCTGAAAACTTTTCAATCACAGCACTTACGCATTCCATTCCTGTGGCTGCTTTCAGGAGCGAAAATGGTTCCTGTAAAATATATGGCTTGCAATTTCACCCGGAAGTATATCATTCCGCCGAAGGCAAAAAAATAATAAAAAACTTCTTAGTAACTGTATGTAATTGCAAACAAGACTGGACGCCTGCCCATTTTATTAATGATACGATTGCTGATATCAAAGAAAAAATAGGAGATAAAAAAGTTGTGATGGGCTTGAGTGGCGGAGTTGATTCAACCGTCGCAGCAACATTGATAAATAAGGCGATTGGAAAAAATCTTTTTGGGATTTTTGTAGATAATGGTGTATTAAGAAAAAATGAATTTGAGCAGGTGCTTGAGTCTTGTAAAAGCATCGGGCTAAATATAAAAGGTGTTGACGCCAGGGATCATTTTTATGCGAAACTTGCCGGAAAGCCGAAACCTGAAGAAAAGAGAAAAGCTATTGGCAAATGTTTTATTGAAATTTTTGACCAGGAAGCTCACAAAATTGAAGGTATAGAATTTTTAGGACAGGGCACTATTTATCCTGATGTTATTGAATCAGTTTCTGTCCACGGGCCATCTATGACGATCAAATCGCACCATAATGTTGGCGGGCTTCCTGATTATATGAAATTAAAATTAATTGAACCTTTGCGTTCCTTGTTTAAAGATGAGGTAAGGAAGGTGGGAGCCGAACTTGGCATTCCTTCAAATCTTTTGAACAGGCACCCTTTCCCCGGTCCCGGACTGGCAATTCGAATCCTGGGAGAAGTAACTGAAGAAAAGGTACAATTGTTGCAACAGGCAGATGCGATTTATACAGATGCTTTGGTAAAATATGACTTATATGCAACCGTTTGGCAGGCAGGCGCCATCTTGCTACCTGTAAAAAGTGTAGGTGTAATGGGAGATGAAAGAACCTATGAATTCACAATCGCACTAAGGGCGGTAACTTCAGTAGACGGAATGACTGCAGATTGGGCGCATCTTCCATATGATTTCCTGGCTTATGTTTCAAACGAGATAATAAATAATGTAAAAGGGATAAATAGGGTGGTGTATGACATAAGCAGTAAACCTCCGGCAACGATAGAGTGGGAGTAAGAAATATTATTGAGTGTTGAGTGGTTAGAAAGTTATTGATTCCAAAATTTTATGAAAAAATATTCAAGATTCAATAATCAATATTCAAGTAAAGAAGAGGTACAACAGGTAAATCGTGCTTCATACACTTAGTAGTCGCTTTTTAATACACAAGTTTTAGAATGAGAAAAAATATTCGGATACTGGTTATAATATGTGTGCTTGCACAAACAAAAATTTCATACGCACAAAATAATTATATCGCTTCAGATGCAAAGGTCTATAGGGTTGCGGTATTTGCTCCTATTTATCTTGACTCAGTTTTTTCTACAGGAGAATTTTCTTCCGCTAGTTCTATTCCAAAATTTATCATGCCCTCTGTTGAATTTGTACAGGGAGCTCAGATTGCCTTCGATACCTTAGCTCTTAATGGAAAAAAAGCAGAGGCTTATATCTACGATTCAAAATCAGTTACAAGGCCAATATCGTTGCTGATAAAAAGTAAGTTGCTTGACAGCATTGATCTTATTATCGGTAGCGTGAAGGAACCAGACTACCAGGAGCTTGCAAATTTTGCGGTTCAAAAAGGAATTCCATTTGTATCTGCTACCTATCCTAATGATGGCGGCGTAACCCAAAACCCTTTTTTACTTATTGTAAATTCAACCCTTAAAGCGCATTGCGAAGGTATATTCAGTTACCTCGTGCAAAAACATGGCACAGATAAAATTTATCTCGTTAAAAAAAAGGGTGATGACAGGATTGACAATTATTTTAAAGAAGTAAATATCCAGGACGGCAAACCATTATTGAATATTAAAACAATTACACTTGACAGTTCAATTTCTTCATATGGTTTATTGCGAAGAATAGATTCAACACAGTCTTCTGTAATAATAGGTGCCAGCCTCAATGAAAATTTTGCAAAAAAACTGGCTGATGCCTGTTATCCAATACAAAAAAATCATCCCCTTGTTTTAATGGGTATGCCTAATTGGGATGGCTTTAAAAGCTTAATAAAAAAAGATGCTTACCCGGATTTTCCTATTCTTTATTCAACTCCACATTACGATTTAAAAAATAATTCATTTGACAGTTTATTAGTTCTAAAATACTTCCAGCTCTACAGGTCAAAACCTTCTGATATGGCTTATAAAGGATTTGAAACTGCTTATTTTTTTACAAATGTTTTATTGAACAATCCTGTCGATTTTATGTCGCACATTAATGATAATAAATACACAGTCTTCCATAATTATAATTTTCAACCTGTTTATCCAGGTAAGCAAAACAGCTCCCCGGACTATTTTGAGAACAATCATCTTTTTATAATGCAGATATTAAATGGTGAGATTGACAGGGAATGGTAACACTCTTAATTATTTTTACCGAAGTTACGAATCAGCATTTTCTTTTTACTTTAGATTTACGTCAATAAATTATATTGTTGATTAAATAAAAGAGCAATATGCGCAGTGGGAGATTAGAAGCATTTAGCGATGGTGTTTTAGCGATCATTATTACAATTATGGTTTTGGAACTAAAAGTTCCACATGGTGATGAGCTAAATTCTCTAAAGCCACTAATGCCCGTTTTCCTTAGTTATGTAATTAGTTTTATTTATATAGGGATCTATTGGAATAATCATCATCACATGATGTCTGTAGTTGAGCATGTAAACGGAAAAGCATTGTGGGCAAATATTCACCTGTTATTCTGGCTGTCACTCGTACCTTTTGCTACCGCCTGGATGGGGGAGAATAATTTTACGCTTTGGCCTGTAGTTTTATATGGAATGTTATTGATGATGAGCGGTATCGCCTATTACATTTTATCGCAAATTCTTATAAAACTACATGGTAAAAATTCAATACTTGCAAAGGCAATAGGGAAAGATAAGAAAGGAATAATTTCAGTGGTAATATATGCAACAGCAATTTTATTGAGTTTTATAAATTCATGGATAGGCATAAGCCTTTATGCACTTGTTGCAGCAATATGGCTCATACCGGATAAGAGAATTGAAAAAAGATTGTAGATAAAAAGAACACTGAAAACGGTTGAGAGTTACAAATTGATAAGCCTTGCCTTTTAATTATAGGAATACATTCCCATTGTAGTATAAGTCTATAATAAAAGTTTACTCAATGTATTATTTTTAATAGTAACCACAGTTACAGAATTTTTAGGCACCCGGTATGATTTGAGGCTTTTCATGATTACTTGGAAATGTTTTGAAATATACCGGGGATGAAATAAAATCAGGTAAAACAAAAGAAGAAATCTTAAAAGCTACAGAAATTCCCCGCTCTCCCCAATGGAAAGGCGATGGCATACAAAGGCCGTTAGGACCCGCTTACGATGAGTTGAATGTTTCATAACCTTATTTCCCAATTGCTTCTTCAATAAAAAAAATATTTTTGAAACAGAGAAGCGATGGTTTCTTTCAATATTTTAAAAAAAAATCCCTCCATTTTAAAAATGGAGGGATTAAATATTTGAACAAATTTTTTCTGGCTAATTTATCCCACTCATTACAGGCTTAACAATAAAATTATTATTGGTAAGTAATTTTATGTAATAAATTCCCTTTGTTACACGCGGTATAAATTTATTAAAAGTGTTGTAGCCTTTTTGAAGTGTAACGTTAGTCCTCAAAAATGTCCTGCCGCTTGCATCCACTATAGAGAGGCTCATTATTTGCTGTTTGCCACTATTCATTTTTACTGTGAGCATACTATTTTGAAGAGAGATAAAATCTGCGTTAAGGATTTTATCTGAAACAGGGTTTGTGTTATCTAAAGAAGCAGGGCTACTGGTTTTATTTGCCTCGGTAATAAGAGCCGGATTAGTTGCAGGGCTTGTGAGAATACTACCACTTTGTTCAATTATACTAAATCCGGCAAGGTATTGCCATTCATTCAGCCGTAGGATGCCCACGGTGATTATACCGCCTGATGGGATAATGTTATCAAACTTTGCATAATCATTTACATTGTTGTAAACATTTATAGTGTCAGAGACATTGCCTATGGTAAACCGGGTGTCATTTACAATATTTGCCCTGCTGGCATATAATTCGATCCGGTATTTTTTAGTATTATCCAACCCGTAAATTATAAGATCTCTGTCGCTTGTAGTTATCGAATTAAATTGTAAAACAGGTGGCGGGCATGATGTAGCACCAGGGGCGTAATTACTTCCATTATCTACTATTCTTTGATGTCCGCTAATGTACGCATTTATACCACTTGAGCTATTGTCCTCATACGAAAATTTACTGCTGGTAAGGCTCGAACCCACATTCCAATTATTCCATTGAGAGCTGTTGTATGGAGTTTTTCCATCGTAAATGTTTACATGTATCTCTTTTCCATAAGTACCAGGTGGTAATACAACCTGTGAAGCCAGTAGTGTTATTATAATATCAACACTTGAAGTTAAACCGCCATTGTCAGTAACAGTTAACCGGATTGTGTAGTCACCTACGTTAATAAGTGCCAGACTGGTAGTATCCTCTGTGGAAGTTAACAAACTGCTTCCTGAAGGGCCGTTTAAAACACTCCATTTATAAGTTGTAATACTCCCATCAGGATCCGAAGATTGCCTTCCATCGAGAAATATTTTATTTACAGGGAGTTGAATAGTATTATTTGATCCTGCATCTGCAACAGGGGGTTGATTCCCGGGCGGCGGCGGGGG
>DASYOM010000124.1:0-25871 GCA_036007765.1 Chitinophagaceae bacterium
GTTCCTTTGTTGTATTCAAATGCACCTGCATCAAAAGCTGCACCCTGTGGCCTGCTTATGCCATCATAATCGGTTGTAATTCCGTAGCTACTTGCATTAAGACCTTTATCAATCGCGGGAGATGTTGAAAGAATATGATAATCATTCAAATTTGAATTAAAAAAACCGGCTGATGATATGACAGCCAATCTTATATTTTTGGATGTATCAACTACAGTGTTCCCATCGATATTCGCATAAGGATTATCGTAAGGGCTTGTGTTATTTGGCTTCACCAATAGATTGTTATTGATCTTATTTCCACCTGCCATTGTACCATAGGAGTTGTATATATGAACAGCATTACGCCCTGCATTTACTACTGTATTATTAATTACAAAAGCCTGCAACCCGCCATATAAATTGTATGGCTGGGGCCTGTCATCAATAGCTATAGCATCTTGCTTGCTGGAAGTACCATCCCAACCTGCATTTGAGATCACATTATTATAGATCTTCACAGATCCGGTCCCGTATATTTCAAGGCCCTCTCCCGTACCACTGTTGATAGAATTATTATAAACAGAGCCATTGCTTTTACCACCAAGAATAATCCCCGCCTGTTGGGAACCTAAATTAGCAAGCCCATAATTACTAACTTTATTATTATAGATTTCTGCATTAGCAGATGCCGCGACCTGTATCCCATCCCATCCTGTAGAATCAGATATATTATTATATACTTTGACACCATTTGCTTTTACGGGTTCTACAGTGATTGACTTACCAGTACAATCGTTTACAGTTGCCGTTGCAGCGGTATTTATAATATAATAGCCTTCTCCTGTTGTGTTGTGCACATAATTATCATGAAACGAAATATTTTTTATAGTCCATCCTGTGCTCCAGGTCCCGGGCTCACAATCATAAGGGTCGATTTTACATAGGAAACCATTCTGCACTTTCTGAGCTTCAAAATGATCAATTTCATAATCACTTGTGCTGTCTTTTACCGAAAGTCCCACCCCGGTAAATCCGCCGTTCCAATAAGCCTTGAAGCCATATTTAACGCCAGTTACCCCCGTACCGGTAAATTTGAAATACCTGCTATTCACTATACGATAACAATAAGATTGGCCATTGTTACCGGTATTAAGTACTTGTCCCCCGCAGTTAATAATTGTGATAGGTTGCGCCTGGGTGCCCACAATACCACTTAGAGATATGTATGGATAAGTACCCGACTGGATGCACCCGGTATCACCAGGTTGTAAGAAATTATTGTTGAAAAAATAAATACCTCCATCTGCTGCTACAGGGATCATTTTTCTTTTCCCGGATGAAGGTGGAGCAGGTGCATTGGATGAAGCATTTACAGTTACAACAACGTCGTTCACTCCATTAGCGCCTTTGTTGTCAGTTACAGTTAGCCTGAATGTGTAGATACCTGCGGAAATCAGATTTGTAACAGATGTGGACGCCGCGTTTTGTGACACGATATTCGCCGATGTACCTGAAACCTGGGCCCACGCATATGAAGCGATAGTTCCATCAGCATCTGTTCCGCTTCCAGATAGTGTTGTAGTATTGGTCGGCAGTGTGATTGATTTATCAATGCCTGCATTTGCAACAGGAGGAATGTTACCGGCAGCATTCACTGTTACTTTTATTGTATCAATGTCGGTTGCCCCGCTATTGTCAGTTACTTCTAATTCGAATAAATATATTCCCTGAACCAACGATGTAACAGAGATAGAAGCTGAAGTAGAATTTTTTATTGAAAATGATGAAGGGCCGGAAATTTTTGTCCATAAATAATCCGTAACTGACCCATCAGGATCAGTACCAGTACCATTTAAAGTAACACTATTAGAAGGTAAAGTGATTGACTGGTCTGCTCCTGCATTTGCTATAGGGGGTTGATTTGAAGAAGAAGAGGTTGGCGCAGGATTTCTAGCCATCCACTGGTATATATTTTGACTAATGCCATCAAGCGTGAAATTATTAGGAGTGTTTCCACTTCCTCCATAAAATTGCTCCCAACAACAATGCCCGCCACCACCATAATTGGTTGAAACGAAGATCCCGGAATTTGACCGGGTATAGTTCATGCGATCCACCCTCGTTTGTATATCCCGGCTATCATACATTTGCTCAAATCCAAGCAATCTTCCTCCTGAATTTGCGAAATTGTCAAATAAATTGGGATATGGCTGATTGTCATCGGGCCTTACTCCTTCAACTTCTACAACAGTTGCAATCTGGCTCGCGTATTTATAGGGGCCCCCATATTTATCTGCTGTAACATAGGTATTGCTACACCAGCCTCCCATGGATAGGCCTGTTAAATGTAGCCGGTTGTCGTCAATACGGTACATTTTCTTTAATGTCTGAATTCTTGTATCAATATTATCTTCAGTGGGCCATACAGATGGAGGTTGTAAACTAATAACAATAAATTTCACACTGTCTATTCCGATTTTTACATTTCCGTTCCAGCCTTGGTTGATATAAGCACCAGGGCCATTATTAATTACGAGGCTTGCATTTGATCCAACTTCGCCCGTGCCTGGGAAAAATATTATTGTAGGATAACTAGTTTTGGGATTCGCAGAATAATCCCACGGCAGATGCACGTAAGCGTTCCAGCCATTTACATTAACGAGCGTTTGCTGGGCAAATACATTCGTGAAATTTAAAAATGTTGAAATAAAGAGAAATAATTGGAGGGTCTTTTTTGAAAAGAGGGTTTTTGGATTTGTCATAAAACGTTAGATTCAATTGGTTCAAAATGGTTATTAATAGTGATTATTTAAGTTTTTCATCAGTATCGGATAGGTATAACAATTCCATGCCGCTAAATGCCAGCAAATTTTAATAAATACTTCTTTACTTTGGGGGAAATGGGTATTTAAATAGGAAATTGAACCTTGTTTAATAATTAACACGCCTAAACGCAAAAATTACACCAAAAGACCCTATTTATTAAAAAAGAAACGATTTGTGTAAAAACTCCCGTAAATTAAGTAAATGTACTAATGGGAATTTTTTAGGGTTAATTAAATCCAATCATTTTTTACTCAGTTAATTATGCCAGCAGTTTTTTTAAATAAGTGTCTCTGATTCCGCATAGCCTTTGTACTAATTAATATTAATCTTTATTTTATCTATCCCTTTTATCATATACGTCTGGTTTTATTTTTTTTATAACAATAAACATTCGATGGTGTTATTTTGAATAAAGCATTGCAAACAGGCAGGTTATTTGCAAGTTTTCATTATATGGCTAATCTTATTTCTTTTACTGAAAAAGGACTTTATTGTGAAAGAGCTAATTTTTATATTGATCCCTGGAAACCGGTAGAAAGAGCAATTATCACACATGGGCATGGTGATCACGCTTATTTTGGACATACATATTATCTATGTCACGCATTTACCAAACCTATTCTACAATTACGGTTAGGAGAAAATAGTTATCAGACACTTGAGTGGGGTGAAATCATTAATCTCAATGGAGTAAATGTATCCCTGCATCCAGCCGGCCATATTATTGGTTCCTCCCAGGTAAGGCTGGAGTGTAATGGTGAAATATGGGTAGTAAGTGGCGATTTCAAAGTGGAGGATGATGACATCAGTGGAAAATTTGAGCCAGTAAAATGCAATACATTCATCACAGAATCAACTTTCGGCCTGCCTGTTTATAAATGGAAACCTCAGCACGAAATTTATGAAGACATCATTACGTGGATTAATAAAAATAAAGAGAATGGAAAAACGAGTATCCTGCTGGCCTATAGCCTTGGTAAAGCGCAACGTGTATTGCAGGCAATAAAAGAAACAACACAAACGATTTATTCCCACGGTGCTATTTTTAATATGCAGCAAACCTTAATCAACGCCGGATGGGATATCATACCTGTTGTGAGAGTAACCCCGGAAACTCCTAAAGAATTATTAAAGGGCTCCATAGTAATTGCACCACCTTCAGCTGATGGCACATCATGGTTGAAAAAGTTTCAGCCATATTCAATTGGTGTTTGTAGTGGCTGGATGCAGGTAAGGGGAAATGCCCGGAGAAGAAATGTGGACGCAGGTTTTGCATTAAGCGACCACGCAGATTGGGATGGGCTGTTACAAACAGTTAAAGCAACATCCGCTGAAAGAGTTTTTGTAACACATGGTTTTCAATCAGCTTTCAGCAGGTATTTAAATGAAGAGAATATAGCAATTGCAGCTGAAGTAAAAACTCAATATGGCAATGAAGACGAGGAAGCGCCCATTCCTGATATTAAGGAAAACGAGGAAATTGAGACATAATATATTAAATTAATGATTGAGGAAAATCCACCTAATAACGAAACACAAACCATTTCATCTTCATCTTCTGATATGGAGCTTTCCGGCCTGGAATTATTTGCGCAACTGGTTAGCGAACTTAGCACTTCTACTAAAACTAATGATAAGCTACAAAGTCTTGTGGATTATTTCGCAACTGCTCCGGATGATGACAAGGTTTGGGTAATCGCAATTTTTAGCGGGAGAAGGCCAAGGCGTACCGTTAATTCCAGGCTTATGCGTGACTGGTGTGCAGAGATTACCAATTATCCATCATGGTTATTTGAAGAATGTTATCATACTGTTGGCGATCTGGCAGAAACACTTGCCCTATTGTTGCCGGAGACGAAACAATCGGATCAAATTAATAAAAGCCTTTCTCATTATTTGGAAACATTTATTTCGATTGAGAAGCAAGATGAATCTATAAGAAAAAAATTTATTCTTGATAGCTGGGATCAAATGAATCATGATGAAAGATTTGTTTTTAATAAACTAATCACCGGAAGTTTCCGGATAGGCGTTTCTCAAAAAACCATTGTAAATGCATTGGCAAAAACGGTTGATCTTTCCGCCTCAGTAATTGCACACCGCATCAGTGGTAACTGGGATCCGGTAACAACTTCCTTTAATGATCTTCTAAGTGAATCAGCATCAATTTCAGATTTTTCAAAACCTTATCCCTTTTACCTGGCTTATGCATTAGAAGAAGAAGCATCAACTTTAGGAAGCCCTGCAGAATGGCAGGCAGAATGGAAATGGGATGGGATACGTGGGCAGGTTATCAAAAGAAATAATGAGCTCTTTGTATGGAGCCGCGGAGAAGAATTGATGACAGATAAATTCCCGGAATATTTTATTTTAAAGGACCTATTGCCTGATGGTGTGGTGATTGATGGAGAGATTATTCCCGCAGTTGATGGCAAACCCTTGCCCTTTGCTATTTTACAAACACGTATTGGCAGGAAAAATATTGGTAAAAAACAATTACTGGAAGCGCCTATTTGTTTTTTCGCCTACGATCTTCTCGAATATAATTATGAGGACTGGCGTGAAAAAACTTTGGCAGAAAGAAGAAATAAATTAGAATCAATTGTTTCCCCAATAAAAAATAATGCAATTCAAATTTCTGAAATTATATTTTTTACTTCCTGGAATGAGCTTTCTGAATTAAGAAAAAATTCCCGGGAAATGAACAGCGAAGGAATTATGCTTAAAAGAAAAGATTCAAATTATAAAGTTGGAAGAAAAAGAGGCGACTGGTGGAAATGGAAAATTGATCCGTTAACGATTGATTGCGTAATGATTTATGCGCAAAAAGGAAGTGGAAGAAGAAGCAACCTTTATACTGATTATACTTTTGCTGTGAAGGATGGAGATAAGTTAGTATCATTTACCAAAGCTTATTCAGGCTTAACAGATAAGGAATTTGCGCAGGTAGATAATTTTGTAAAAAGAAATTCTATTGAAAAATTTGGGCCGGTACGTACTGTAAAGCCTGAGCTGGTTTTTGAAATTGCATTTGAAGGCATAGCGGCAAGCAATCGCCACAAAAGTGGTGTAGCATTACGTTTCCCAAGAATGAGCAGGTGGAGAAAAGATAAAACAATAGATGAAATAAATACTATCGAAGATTTGAAAGCTATGCTGAATATGTATGGAAAATAATTAATTTCTTAAATAAGAATAGGAAAGATTTTAGTAATTGAGAAAATTATTTACTCCATCTTTTATTTGTTCAAGCATATCTTCCGGAATTGACCCAATTCTTTTTTTTAATCTCAATTTAGCAATGGTTCTTATTTGAAATGAAATTACCTGGCTGGCAGATTTTAATTTATTAAGCTTATCCGGTTGTAAAACAGGACAACTTTTATAAAGCTTTATTTTAGTTGTCAATGGACAAATAATTACAACACTATAATATTTATTCATTGACTCACCACTAATAATTACGACTGGTCTTATTCCACTTTGTTCGCTGCCTTGAACAGGATTCAAATCAGCCATCCAGATTTCTCTTTGCATTATTTCTCCATTTCTTTTAATTGCTCTAAATAATCTCCCAAGCCGCATTCTGCCATTTCCATTAGTTCTTTATCATTTGCAGCAAGAATAAACGTGTGCCGAAGCTCATTTTTTATTTCTTCTTCCAAAAGTTTTTTTACAGCTATCTCTATAACTTTATTTTTAGAAATTTTTTTCTTCTTTGCATATTCTACAACTTCTTCCATTACCACACTAGGGAGGGTACTTGTATATGTTGTTTTTTTATTGCTCATATTTATAAAACATATTTATAAAATGTAAACATAAAATTATAATAATTTTTTTAAATAAAATTTTAATAGTTGAATGTGCCTTAATTTAGTTTTGTGATATTAGGTAAAACAAAAGGCTATACTATCATTCACCAGTGGCTTACTTCCAAAGGCTATACTCCATTTACTTTCCAGGAAGAAACGTGGCAACACATAATTAATAAAAAATCAGGGTTGGTAAATGCGCCCACAGGTTGCGGTAAAACTTTTTCTGTTTTTTTGGGAGCCATTATTGATTTTATAAATGAGCATCCGAAGGATTACAAAACAAAAACTAAATCAAATCTTCAGCTCCTATGGATTACCCCTTTGCGTGCCCTGGCAAAAGATATTGGGAGGGCCATGGAAGAAGTAATAGGTGAATTGGGCATGAATTGGAAAATTGGAATTCGCAATGGTGATACAAGTATAAGTGAAAGGCAAAAACAACAAAGGCAAATGCCTGAAGTGCTTTTAACAACACCGGAAAGCCTGCAGCTGTTACTTGCACAAAAGAACTATCCTGATGTTTTTAAATCACTCAAAATTATTGCGGTTGATGAATGGCACGAGCTTCTTGGAAGCAAGCGTGGGGTACAGGTAGAACTGGCTGTTTCAAGAATCTTAAATACTCAACAGTCAACACGTAATATCCAATGTTCGATTTGGGGCATAAGCGCGACCATTGGAAACCTTGCGCAGGCGCAGGAAGTTCTGCTTTCTCCCCTTTCCTTTGGAGAGAGGCCGGGGGCAATGTACGAAACAGTAACAGCCCAAATAGATAAGCCGATTCAAATTGAATCCATTTTCCCTGATGAGATTGAAAAATTTCCATGGGCTGGCCATCTTGGAATTAAGCTTGTTGATAAAGTAATTCCCATAATAATGGGAAGTACTACCACGCTTATTTTTATAAATACCCGTGGCATGAGTGAAATGTGGTATCAATCAATTCTCACTGCATGCCCGGAACTTTCAGGAGCTATAGCCCTGCACCATGGCAGTATTGAGCAGGACTTAAGGTTTTGGGTTGAAGAAAATCTGCATACCGGAAAATTGAAAGTAGTAGTATGTACTGCAAGCCTTGACCTTGGAGTTGATTTTCGGCCAGTCGAGACCGTTATACAGGTTGGTTCGCCCAAAGGCGTTGCACGGTTTTTACAAAGAGCTGGAAGAAGCGGGCACCGCCCGGGTGAGGTAAGCAAAATATATTTTTTGCCAACACACTCTCTTGAACTGATGGAAGCAGCTGCCCTTAAAGAAGCAATAGAAATAAAATTAATAGAGAGCAGGGAACCCAGGATATTATGCTTTGATGTATTGATACAATATTTAAGCACACTGGCTATTTCCGACGGCTTTTATCCTGAAAAGATTTTTAAGGAAATTAAAACAACTTATTGCTACAGGGATATTACTAAAGATGAATGGCAGCAGATTTTACAATTCACAACAGCCGGTGGGGTTGCACTGCAACACTACGACGATTTTAAGAAAGTTGAGATCATTGATGGGCTTTATAAAATCAACAACCGGCGAATTGCAATGCGCCACCGTATGCATATTGGCACTATTGTAAGTGACCCGATGATGAAAGTAAAATTTATAAGTGGTGGCTATGTCGGTGTTATCGAAGAATGGTTTATCGCCAGGCTTCAGCCGGGAAGTGTTTTTACATTGGCAGGGAGAGTTCTTGAGTTTGTGATGATAAAAGATATGACAGCTCTTGTAAGAAAATCAAATTCTAAAAAATCTATTATTCCAAGCTGGCAAGGTGGGAGAATGCCTTTGTCAGCGAACCTTGGATTTATGCTAAGGAAAAAATTTGATGAAGCGGGTATCCTTTTGCATAAAAAAAATAAAAAGGATATAGATGAAGAGATCACTTCATTGCAACCTTTATTTGAGTTACAGGAATATCTTTCTCATATCCCAAAGCAGAATGAGTTTTTGATCGAGCATATTGAAACAAAAGATGGGTTTCATCTTTTTGTTTTTCCATTTGAGGGAAGGTTGGTTCATGAGGCGATGGCTGCAATCTTAGCCTATCGTATCAGTCGTATTACACCTATCACTTTTTCATTCGCAATGAATGATTATGGATTTGAGTTATTAAGCGATCAGCCGATACCGTTAGATGATACAAATGTATACGAACTTTTTTCTCCTGAAAATTTATTACCAGACATTCAAAGAAGCTTAAACAGCGTTGAAATGGCTAAAAGAAAATTCAGGGATATTGCGGTTATTGGCGGATTGATCTTCCAGGGTTTTCCCGGCGAACAAAAGAAGGCGAGGCATTTACAATCATCTGCATCACTTCTTTTTAATGTCTTTTCAGAATATGAACCACAAAACTTATTACTGCGACAGGCATACAATGAAGTAATGGAACAGCAAATGGAGGAGCAACGCCTGAGAGATATGCTGGAGCGAATTCAAAAGAGCAAGATCGTCATTACATTTCCCAACAGGCTTACACCATTTTGTTTCCCTATAAAAGTTGACAGCATGCGGGAAAACCTTACTTCAGAAAAGCTTGAAGACAGGGTTAAGAAGATGCAAATGCAGTTGGAGAAATGATTTTTTGGCAAATGTGATTCGAACCACAAACGACTAGCAACTGATCGCCTTTTTACATTGTACATCGAACATCCCATATCGCACATTTCATATTCTTATATTTGCAACTTAAAACTGACTCTTGTTTTCTCCTCAAAGATTTATTCTCCATAAACAAACTCTTTGGCTTTCTCCTGCCAGATGTATTTATTGGGAAGAAGAAAAGGCTTTAATTCTTTCTGACCTGCATTTTGGTAAATCAGGGCATTTTAGAAAATCAGGAATTGGTGTGCCACAAAATATCTTCAAAGAAGATCTTCAAAGGTTGTTTACCCAAATTCAATTTTTTAAACCTTCTAATCTTCTTATTGCAGGAGACATGTTTCACAGCCATGCAAATAAAGAAATTGATTTCTTTTTGAAATGGAGAAATGATATGCCAAATCTTTCCATTCATCTCATAAAAGGCAATCATGATGTTTTGTCAGATAAGTTTTACGAAAAGGCAAAAATTAAGGTGGCTAAACAAAAATATTCTATAAATAAATTTTGCTTCACACATGATATTGCTTCGGTTTGTGAAGAAGATGATGAAGAAGTATTTACTTTTTCAGGGCATATTCATCCGGGTATAAGAGTGAATGGAAGTGGTAAACAATCTTTTAAATTGCCATGTTTTTATTTTACTTCAAAATATGCAGTGCTACCGGCTTTCAGCATGTTCACCGGTCTTTATAAACTGGTACCTAAAAAAACCGATACTGTTTTTGCATTGGTAGAAAACCAGGTTATTAAAATGCAATGAACGGTTACAAATTATAACTGCTTTCCCGGCACTTTACACAACATAAAAAATTCAAATGTGCATGCTATGTTGTCCTCCAGACAATGGATCTTTTAGTTTGAAATTATTTTGCTGAATAATTAATAAGATCATAGAATGTTTGCCTGTAAGTTTCCGATATTGGAATGAGAATATCTTTAATTTTTATGAGACCTCTTTCAATAGATTCAATTTTGTCTAACGCAACCATAAACGATTTATGAACCCTGCAAATAATACCGGGAGATATTTCCTTTTCAAAATCATTAAATGTTTGGAGTGTCATGATTCGCTTATTTAAAGTGTGAATCCTGCGATAATCCTTCATGCCTTCAATGTAAAGCACTTCACTTAAAAAAATTTTTTCTAACCGATATTCAGTTTTGACGAATATGAATTTCTTATCGTTTGTGATTTCATTTTTTGACAAATTATTCTGTACCCTGTCTACCGCCTGAACAAAGCGTTCAAAGGTGTAGGGCTTCAAAAGATAATCGCTTACCTGTAAGTCAAAACCTTTCAAAGCATATTCATGGTAGGCCGTTGTAATAATTACCTGGCTTGTAATAGTGGATGTTTCTAGCAATTGAATACCGGAAAATTCATCCATATGAATGTCTAAAAAAATTAAGTCCACCTTATTGGTTTTCAAAAAAGACAATGCTTCAAAAGCATTGTCAAAAGATGAAAGCAAGTTCAGGAACGGCAACTTCAAAGCAAAACCTTTAACCCGTTCAAGGGCTAAAGGTTCGTCTTCAACTATGATACAATTAATTTTCATTTAATACAAGGCTAATTCAACTTTGTAAATCTCATTATTATTTGTGATGGCCAGCGTATGTTTACCAGGATACAATAATGCTAATCGTTTTTTTATCAGTCCACTTCCCAGGCCACTATGTTCCTGTTTCATCTGTGTATTTTGATTGTAAGAGTTTTCACATTCGAAAACTAATTTTTCCTTTTCAACGTCAAGATTAATATTTATTGCATTTTCTGTTTTTTTATTTTCGGTATGTTTAAAAGCATTTTCAATAAAGGGAATAAGAAGCATAGGAGGTATCATGAAGTTTGTTGGATCACCTTTGACTGAATAATTAATGTAGTGCTGATTGGTTGTTCTTATTTTTTGCAGTTCAATAAATTTTCCAATATATACCAGTTCTTTATTCAGAGGGATTTTTTCTGTCTTTGTTTCATAGAGCATAAACCGCATTATGTCTGATAGCTTATTCAAATACTCGGAGGCTCTTATTGCATCTTTAGTAATCAATACATCAATATTGTTAATAGTATTGAATAGGAAATGTGGATTTATTTGAGATTTCACCAATGCCAGTTCCATCTCATAATTTTTCCTGGTAAGTTCTACCTTAAATTTTATGTCGTTATACCAATTAATAAACCCCTTCACAACTAATCCGGTTACACCATTTATCAGCGAAACAAAAGCAAGAAGTAATCCAATCATGACAATATCATTACCCCCCCAATTAACTCCCTGATTATGGAAAGCGACATAGATAACCAACTCTGTAATTATAGAACCAATGAAGGCGAATGCTGCTGCTGATAAAAATAATTTTAAAATTTTTTTCTTCTTTAAATACCTGTCAAACAAAATTGAATAAAATGTATAAAAACCAATTAGTGCTGGAAGAATAGCGCTCCATCCAAATGGCTTAAGGAATAACACTATATTTAAAATCTTTAATGTTATATGCATCTTTCCTATATTCAGAATCACAAAAAACATCGATAGTAATAGTAAATAAATTACCCAGTAACCAACGTGTAACAGCACAACAACTGACTTTTTCATTTTGATTTGTTTTGATTTTTAGAAGTGGATCAAAAGTAGAATGACTAATGTCCTGTTACAATTGTATTATGCAAAATGGGTAAGATTATCTGCAAAATAGAAGTTAAGCCCGGCAATGCCCTATGGTCAATTATTTGAGGCTATCATCAACCCGATTAATCTCTACCGGCTTAAAATAATAACCAGAAGGATTCTAGTGTTATGTTAAGCATACATTATCAATTTCCCACGGAGACACAAAGACCACTAAGTATTAACCTTTGTGTGCTTGGTGGCTTAGTGGGAAATAATTTAGGCGACATAATACAGTTAACTTAACATTAGCATACAAAATTGTTTGCAGAAATAGTTGCACAGATAATGAATGCTGTGTAATAACATTACTAAATGAATCAGAAATATTGTAGAAGTTGTTATTTATTTTACAACAGTATAAACGCGTTGAACAAACAATAATTTTCTATAAATTTCTTTTTGATAGAACGAGGTTCATTGTTTCAAGCTCTTCAAATAAGCAATGCTTTGTGGCACATGCTCATTTACATAATCGCTTTCGTCTTCAATGAAATAATGTTTGATACCAATTTTTTGGGCTTCTTTCAATATGCCGGGAATATCAATTTCTCCTGTACCAAGAGTCACGTCATTTTCAGTGGAAGTGCCCCCGGTAAGATCTTTCTTTGCTCCTTTTTTAAGATCTTTCAAATGTATCAGCTTCCACCTGTTGCCATATTTTTTTAATAATGAAACAGGATCGCCTCCGCCAAATTGCATCCAGAATATATCCATTTCGAAAGATACATATCCAGGATTTGTATTCTTAATTATATAGTCCAGCAAGGTGCCATCTTTGTAAGGCTGAAATTCATAACCATGCGCATGATAGCACAATATAATGCCGCTGTCTCTTAAAACTTTTCCGGCACTATTGAAATCTTCTACTGCTTTTTTCGCATCTTCAAATGTAAGCACGCCGTCTTTATGAGGTATCCATGCACACATCACATATTTAGCACCTAATATTTTTGCTACGTAAGCTACAGAGTCAGGAGAATTTACCAATCGCCCGTAATCTGCACCAGTAGCCGGAATGCTGATGCCCCTTTCATCGCACAATTTTTTAAAAGCAGCGGGCTGCAAGCCATTGCCGCCGCTTTCTATTTCCGTAAAACCCATCATTTTTATAGTATCCAGAGTTTTAGCAACATCAATAGGAAAACTTTTTCTAAATGTATATGCCTCTACACCTAAAGGCGCAGTATATAATGGTTTACTATTTTGTGGCAGGGCGGTTTGGCTAACTGAAATCTCCGCAGCTGTTATTAAAACGATTGCTATATACTTATTCATCTGGTTGTTTTTAATTTTCAATTTACTATAAATTCAATTTTGAGGATAATGATCACAGGTATCGGGGAATCTATTGTCAATATAAGTAAGTTAAATTTTATAGAGTCGATCTATCCTTTTCGTTTTCGCAGATTGTAAATTATAAATGAAATTTTCAATCTGGCCTTTTGACATTTGGTCCACCTGGAAATTTAAAGTACTGCCTCCATTCGATGATATACTTATTATATGTTTTCTGGAAAACCACCAAAATAAGAGCAAGAAAATACCGCCAATAAAATTAAAATTTAAGGGGCTATATCCATATTTCTGCCATGAAAAATAAAAACCAGATAGAATTTCTAAACAACTAAATATCAAAATAAGGATATTGCCTCTATATTTGGTTTCTATAGAACTAATGTCTTCAAGAAATATTACAATACTAAAAGAATTATACCACTGGCTATCTGCCATTCGAATACGATGCGTTGTCAAAATTACTTTTTCATCATTAGAGATTAAAAGTTTTTCTTCATTTGGAAGAAGTGTCATGTTTATTAGTTTTTGTAAATTAAAATATTCGTACCAGCCCTTTAAAAATTTTAGGGCAGAGAGGTGTCTATATCGCCGCATAAGTTAACAATAAAGCCGCCGGCGCTGAATATACTTTAATTTGGTAAGCGAACCTATGAATCGTTTTAAACTTGTACTTGCATAGAAGCTTTCCCAAGGATTCACTTGCCGTGAAGTATTAGTTTTCAATTAAATTTACGGGAATACTAAGTCTGAAGCATATCGATGCAATTACTTTATGAGGTAGAAAGGAACCCTTTGAACATTTTATTAAATGTTCAACCTTTAAATTAAAACTTTGTCAATTAATAGTCCACCCTTGATTGACTATCTGCAATAATTTTTAATACAAGGCCACCTACAATAATAATGGCTACAGCAGAAAGGATAGAAATACTTGTTTTATTCAGAAACTTCTTTTTCATTACAAAATGTTTTATAATAAGCTCAATAAAAATGCCGGAATTTTTTTATTCAAACTTTATATAAAAAATATCCGACAATAATCCAGGAGCAATTTATTAAATTAATTTTTCTTAATTAATTTTTTTTACTGCTCTTTATAACTTTTTTAACTCCAACTTATAACTTTTTTATTCAATTTATATCAATCGGCTGGTGTGCCGGAGTTTGGAACAATTTCTGTATGTATAATTGTTTGTCAATAAATAATACGTGAAAAAAAAATTAGAAAAAAGTTTCTAATTTAAAAAATTGATAGTAGCTTAGATTATTCTTTCTAACAACTCTTTACCCTTTATAACAATCATGATTAGGTTGTGAGGCCATACATAAAGAAGCACGGGTAAGATCCTTTCCCCCCTGGAAATTTACCAAAACAGATGCCGGCATAACGTATTGATTAATTGCGGAAAGGAAAGTTCTATTACATTCATCTTATCTTCAAAATTTAAAACATAATCTTATGGCCGAAAAAGTAACCGACATTCATATTATATGGCTTACCACAGGTCTTAGTTGTGATGGTGATTCTGTTGCTATGACGGGTGCCGTTAATCCCAGCGTGGAAGATATTGTTTTGGGCGCTATACCTGGCTTGCCTAAAGTGCACATTCATACCCCTGTGCTCTCTTACGAAACCGGCGATGAATTAATGCAGTGGTGGTATAAGGCGGAAAGAGGAGAACTCGACCCTTTTGTGCTTATACTGGAAGGGTCTGTCCCAAATGAGGAAGCAATTAAAGATACGGGTGGCTTTTGGGCTTCAATGGGAACGACCGGGCCATTTGGCCAGCCGATTACAACCAACTCCTGGCTCGACAGGCTCTCACCCAAAGCTGCAGCAGTAGTTGCGCTAGGTACGTGCGCTACTTATGGGGGCATACCTGCCATGAAAAATAATCCTACCGGCGCTATGGGGCTTCCTGATTACCTGGGGTGGAACTGGAAATCTAAAGCGGGCCTGCCTATAGTATGTATTCCCGGTTGCCCTGCACAACCCGATAACACAACAGAAACGCTCTTATATCTTGTATTCCAATTAGCCGGGATGGCGCCGATGATACCTCTTGACGATGCACTTCGGCCCAAATGGCTCTTTGACCGTACAGCTCATGAAAACTGCGACAGGGGAGCCTTTTACGAGCAGGGAGACTTTGCACAAGAATATGGTTCTGCAAAATGCCTGGTACAAATAGGATGTAATGGCCCTATAGTATATTGTAATGTTCCAAAAAGAGGCTGGCAAAACGGAGTTGGCGGATGTCCGAATATTGGCGGCATTTGTATGGCTTGCACAATGCCTGGCTTCCCGGATAAGTTTATGCCATTTATGGATGAGGCCATGGGTGCAAAATTTTCTTCCAACGGGGCGAAATTTGTTTATGGGCCAATCTTAAGAGTTTTCCGTCACATAACAACTAAGAAAAAAGATCAGGAGCCGGCCTGGAGAAAACGTGGGCCAAAGATCACCAGTGGATACGAGCCGGTGTGGCAATAAAGCATAAGATAGAATTCAATTATTTAAATTTCAAAAACATTTATTATGCCTCCTGAAGTATTAACCAAACCCCGGGTAACAGAGAATAAGCCTAATGTAGTTGTAAAGGAAATGTCATGGGACCCTATTACCCGCATAGTTGGTAGCCTCGGTATTCATTGTAAAATAGATTTTACAAATAAGCAGGTGCAGGAATGTTATAGCACTTCTATGGTTTTTCGCGGCTTTGATATTTTTATGAAAGGTATTGACCCGCGGGATACTCACTTTATCTCCAGCCGCGTGTGTGGTATTTGTGGAGATAATCACATGACTTGTTCTGTTCTTAGTCAAAATATGGCATATGGAGTAAAACCACCGCACCTTGGGGATTATATACTCAACCTTGGAGAATCCGCAGATTATATGTTTGACCATGCCATATACAATGATAATATGTGTAACGTTGATTTCTGCGGCCAGATGGTACAGGAAACCAATCCCAGTGTTTACGAAAAGGCAAAGCATACCGATTCGCCAAATGCCGGAATTCATGGTTATAAAACTATTGCTGATATCATGGATTCACTCAATCCTTTCAAAGGAAAGTGCTATATGGAATCATTGCAAATATCAAGGCTTACAAGAGAGATGTTTTGCCTGATGGAAGGCCGGCACACACATCCTTCCACATTAGTTCCTGGAGGTGTAAGTACAACAATAACTTCACAGGTACTTACAGATTATTATGTAAGGTTGATGAAATATATTGAATATTGCAAGAAGATAGTTCCCATGCATGATGACCTTTACGATTTCTTTTACCAGGCATTGCCTGGTTATGAAATGGTTGGATACCGGGATACTAATCTAATCTGTTGGGGTTCCTTTGACAATCCTGAACAGTGCGATTACTCTTATAAAAATATGACAGATTGGGGACGTAAAAGATTTATTACTCCGGGTGTAATTATCAGGGGAGAATTAGTAACAACTGACCTTGTAGAGATCAATCTTGGAATTCGTATTTTGTTAGGAAGTTCTTTTTATGAAGATTGGGCAGACGAAGAAACGTATGTTCATACAGACCCTTTGGGCAACCCGGTTGACCGCAATCATCCATGGAATAAAACCACAAAGCCAAGACCTGGCCCAAGAGATTTTTCAAGCAAGTATAGCTGGGTAACTTCTCCCAGATGGTATGATAAACGTTCAGGGAAGCATGAAGTTGTGGATACCGGTGGTGGTCCTTTGGCAAGGCAATGGGTAACAGCCAAAGCAGGGCTTGTAGATATTGGATATATCAAAGCAACCGGAACTTCTCTTGAGCTTAACCTGCCCAAAACAGTAGGGATGCCGGAAATGAAACAGGTGTGGAAAATACCACAGTGGAGTAACGCCATCGAAAGAGACCGTGCAAGAGCTTACCACATGACTTATTCAGCCCTTGTTGGTTTATATTGTATAGAAAAAGCATTGGCGGAAGTATTTGCAGGGCGTACAAAAACATGGACTCCATTTAAAATACCTAAAGAAGCAGTAAGTGTTGGTTTCCATGAAGCAGCAAGAGGCGTTATATCACATCACATGGTGATACGGGATGGGAAAGTCGCCAACTATCAAATGTTTCCACCTACACCATGGAATGCAAGCCCACGTGACATTTACGGGCAGCCGGGGCCTTATGAAGATTCCGTACAAAATACTCCGATCTTTGAAGAGAACGGGCCGGATAATTTTAAAGGTATCGACCTGATGCGTGCAGTTAGAAGTTTCGATCCATGCTTGCCTTGTGGTGTACATATGTATGTAGGTAAAGGAAAAATGATTAAAAAGATGCATACACCCACCGCATTGGCATCACATTGTAAGACTAAATAATTACATAGGTAACATAGCAGCGTATTATAGAAGTTGCGGTTGTCTCTTATATAGAATTGAATTTTAAACATGCCTTACTGACCTTTAGTTCCCTCTCTCAGGCGAGGGGTTGAGTGAGGTTATAAGTCAAACTATTGCTATGGTACCCGCTTCCCTCATCTCAAAATTGCGTAAGATCGCTGTTCCCCCGCCTGTAGAAGAGCAGGAGAGATGTAATTTTTGCAATGCAGTGTTACCTGAAGATCATCGCCATCTTGTTGATCTTTCCGCCATGCGATTTATGTGTACATGTGATTTGTGTATGATTGTGCAGGCTGTGCGTGGTAGTTATACCCCCATTCCTCAACGATATCTTCACCTCGCTAATTTTAAAATGTCTGACGAACTCTGGTCAGATTTTCTAATTCCTGTAAACATGGCTTTTTTTGTATTGAAGTCTAATCACGATGGGGCAGTTGCTTTTTATCCGGCACCTACCGGAGCTACTGAATCTAAATTAAAAATGGAGCCATGGAATGAGTTGCAGGATTTGAATCCTCAATTAAATAACCTGATGCCTGACCTGGAAGCGCTAATAGTGAACAGGCTCGATGAGGTTAATCAATATCATATAATTCCTATTGACAGTTGTTATAAGCTTATCGGTATGATAAGATCTTCATGGAAAGGGATATTTGGTGGTGACGAAGTCAATGATATTATCAGGAAATTTTTTGTAGAACTTAAAGAAAAATCCATAGATGCCTGAATTAAAATTTGAAATCATGTCAGCAGAAGTAAAGCCCTATGCAGCTTTGCCTACTATTGTTTTCAAGTTACAGATAACTAATGAAATAGAAAATGAAGAAGTATATGCAGTTGCGCTAAAGTGCCAGGTAATGATTGAAGCTATCAGGCGGCCTTATGATATTGAAACAAAAAAAAGATTGTATGAACTTTTTGGAGAGCCGCCCCGCTGGAATGAAACTCTTAAAAGCCTGGTGTGGATAATTTTGAATGTGCCCGTTCCAAGATTTACAGGTAACACAGTGGTTGAAATTGCCATTCCTTGCAGTGAAGACCAGGGCCTGGCGGCGGGAAAATATTTTTATGCAGTAAGAGATGAAAAAGTACCGCTTGCTTTTTTGTTTAGCGGCACTTTATTTTATAAGGGAGCCGAAGATCAACTGCAAATAACACAAGTTCCGTGGAGTAAAGAAGCAGCCTATAAAATGCCTGCAGGTTTATGGCAGGATATGATGGAAGAATATTTTCCTAATTGCAGGTGGTTAAGGGTTCGGAAAAGTATTTATGAAAAGCTGGTTGCTTATAAAGCAGCAACTACATTTGCAACATTGGAAAATTGCCTGGAAGCACTGCTGGAAGAGGCTTTAAAAGAAATTAATGTACATGAAAAGGAAAACGCATGAGAAATGAAAACATTGATATATTAAGTAAGGATTCTATCCTTGATGATATTACCCGCACACTTCTTTACGAAGGGTATTCTTTGTTTCCTTATCACCGCACGGCAATAAAAAATCAAAAGCCAATACCATTTGGAGTTGTTTATCCTACTGATTACAATATTTTCAATACACATGCTCACTCAAATATGCAGACAGAATGTATTGTAACAGGAGATGAAAATTTGATCATTAATATAAGTGTCCGGTTTCTTCATTTAAAAAAAATACAGATCGTTCAAAAAGAAGTCAATGAATCTGAAGAAGACAATTTTGTTCCCGCTTTTGAGCTAAATTTAAATGGAGATATATTTCAACCTGGTTGGCAAACGATTGAACGAAAATTGGATTCAGGTGATTTATCTGTTTTACGGTTAATGGAAAAGTCAGAAATTATTTCTTTTAAATTTGATAGAGATGTTGAAAGTATTTCTTTGTGCGATGAAAATGGGGAAATTGCCGCAAAACAAATTAATAGTATTTTAGGAATGCAGGGAGCCATTGTTATGAAGGCATCTGCAATAGAAAATAATGAAAATGCATTTAGGATTCATGTTTCTATTACTAACGATACACCGGTTGAGGATGCAAAAGAAGTTTCAAGGGATGAAATATTTAATCAATCATTTCTATCAACAAATATTATTCTAAATGCTGTGAACGGAAAATTTATTTCCGTTCAAAACCCAGGTATAGAATGGGGGACAATTATAGAACAATGCCATAACCGGGGAACATGGCCCATATTGATAGACGAAACTGATACCACCTTACTTTCATCGCCAATTATTGTATACGATTATCCTAAAATAAATCCGAGAAGCCATGGAGATCTTTTTGACAGCCTCGAAATTGAAGAAGCGCTAATGCTTCATTTCTCTGTAATGTCCGACGATGAAAAACAAAAGATTTCACAAAGCGATGATAAGCTACGCTCTATGTTAACTAAAGTAGGACAGGTTACACCGGAGGAGATCATTAACCTGCATGGTGGATTTAGTAATACAAACCAAACAACCATTCATTCTAAAAAAGAATAGATTTATGAGAGCAACTGGTTTAATGAATGATGCACCGGGAGAAACTTCTAAAATAATTGATGGTATTGAATACCGTAAAGGAGATACTGTGCGGTTAAAGCTGGGAAAGCGAAGGTCAGATGCAATGGATATCCTGCTGGATAATAAATTAGCTACCATAGAAATCATCTATATAGATTATGATGACAAAGTATATCTCGCTGTAACAATCAATGATGATCCCGGTCAGGATATGGCGAGAGAATTTGGGCGTTATCTTTTTTTTAGCCCTGATGAAGTTGAGGTCATAAAATGATTATTATAACCAGTTATAAAATTGCCAAAGTTCAGTCCCTCTCCCCTTGGGGAGAGGGGTAGGGGTGAGGCCAGAAAAAATTATGGAAAAAGAATATGTGCCTATAACAGAAATAAAACCAAGAGGTGTAGCGCCAACTAATAAAAAGAAAAGAGTAATGATTGCAGGTGTGGGAAATATGTTTATGAAGGATGATGGATTCGGAGGTGCTGTAATAAAAAAGATGGCGAACAAAACATTTCCTGAAGGAGTGGAAATTAAAGATTTTGGAACCGGAGGATTAAAGCTTGCGTATGATCTTATGAAAGGGTATGACGGGCTTATTCTCCTTGATGCTTCACAGCGCGGAGAAAAGCCGGGAACACTTTATGTTATTGAACCTGAAGAAGGGACCATTGAATCTAATCTCGAAGATGGCGGCCCTATTGATCCTCATGGCTCTGACCCCGCAACCATACTAAGATTTGTAAAGGGTATTGGTGCATGGCCCGGCAAAGTATTGATCATTGCATGCGAGCCCTCTACGGTTGATGATTTTGAAATTGGTTTAAGCGAACCGGTACATGAAGCAGTAGACAAAGCAGTGGAATTGGTGGATGATATTCTAAAAGAAATTTATACAGAAGCCAAATAATTGAGTCGATGATATTTAAGTAGGTAATAATTTTAGTAAACAATTGCCACGACCTTTAGGTCGTGGAATAAAATAGAAGAGTAACCGGCTTTAGCCAAAACAATTTGAATATGTTTTATACCAAAAATATAATAGTTACATATGGTAGCTAAAAATCCGAAAACAGTTTTCCAGTTAGAAACGAAAACAGTTTTCCAGTTAGAAACTGCTTTGGCTAAAGCCCAGGATTAACTTTTTTAAATAATCCACGACCTAAAGGTCGTGGCAAATTAACGGACACAAAATCATCACAGAAGCCAAATAATTTATCATGAGCATATTTTCTCAAAATGATTTCGAAGCCGTTCAGGAAGTAATAAAATCGAATGGGCAAACTACTAACTTCGGAAAAAAAGGAGCTGCGCCCGATGAACTATCGGAGCTCAACCGGCAAAGTGAACGCATACAGGAATTAGTAGAACAGATAGATGCATTGCCCGATGTAAAAGCAAGAGAGATGATGCAGGAATGTATGCAGGAAGTCTTGAGTTTTTACGGCTATGGCATTGAAAGAATATTAGGAATTATTTCCAAAGGCAATAACACCGCAGCTAAAGAAATTTATAATAATATGCTGGGAGATAATTTTGTAAATGGCCTTTTATTAATCCATGATCTTCACCCATTTGATCTCAGGACGCGGCTTAATCTTGCTCTTGAGAAAGTGCGTCCCTATATGGATAGCCATGGAGGAAGCGTGGAAATTGTAAGCTTGGAAAATGGTATTGCAAAATTAAAATTAAATGGCAATTGTAAAGGATGCCCGTCTTCTTCTGCAACATTAGAATTAGGAATTAAACAGGCGATTGAAGAAAATTGCCCTGATCTTTTAGGATTGGAAGTTGAAGGAGCAACATCCATAAATCTTACCGGATATGGAAAAGAAAAAACTCCATCTTCACAGGGATGGAAAAACATAAGCGGCGTTGATAAACTTAGTAATGGCGAAATGCAACCTGTGGAAGTTGTTGGAATATCGTTGATCATTTGTAGAGTCAATGACAAAATGTATGCATATCGGAATAATTGCCCGGGTTGTGATTTGCCTTTAAATACTGGAAAATTAGAGGATAATATAATCAGCTGTAAGCTTGGCCACGCTTATGATATTCAGCAAGCGGGAAAATGTACCGATGATGAAGATCTGCATCTCGATCCTTTCCCATTATTGCAGGAAGAAGGGATAATAAAAGTAGCAGTTGGTTAAAAATAATATTGAATAACATTTGGCCTGCAAAGGATAATATGCACGAAGTTTCAATTGCTCAAAGTATTGTAGATACAATAGAAGCTGAACTTGAAGAAGACCAGTTTAAAAATGTTCGTGAAGTTCATGTGAAGATCGGTGTATTGTCAACCGTGGAGCATAAACTTTTAGAGCATGTATTTCAATTTGTAATTGACGGCAGCCCGTTTTCAAATTGCAATTTATATACAGAACTTGTAGAGGTATTGGTCGAATGTGAACAGTGCAACAAAAATTTTAAAGTAGAAAATTATCTCTTTGTCTGTCCTGATTGTAAAACACCTTCTTCAAAAATTGTTGAAGGAAATGAATTAACGATTTATAAAATAATTATGGAGGGACCATCTTATGCAGAAGCTGACCAATAAAGCAGTAGGAACTCTCAGGGTTCATGATGTTTCATTAAACCTGTTAAAGGCAAATGATTATATCGCTGACATGATAAGAGATGATATGAAGAGGAAGAATATCCTCTTATTGAATTTAGTATCATCGCCGGGCAGTGGCAAGACATCATTGCTTGAAGAAACGATTAAACGATTAAAGGACAAGATAAATATCGCAGTATTGGAAGGTGATCTTGAAACAGAACGGGATGCAGACCGGATACGTAAACAAGGCGTACAGGCTTTACAGATCGTTACACAAGGCATTTGTCATCTCGAAGCACAAATGATCCAACAGGCAATGCCCAATATGAATTTTGATGGTGTTGATATTCTCTTTATTGAAAACGTTGGCAATCTTGTTTGCCCTGCGTCTTATGATCTTGGTGAGGACATTCGGGTTACATTAGTGTCCTGTACTGAGGGAGATGATAAGCCTAAAAAATATCCCAGCATGTTTCTTACTACTGATATAATGGTTGTTACAAAAACTGATTTGTTGCCTTATGTGCCATTCTCTGTTGATGCCGTAATTAAGGATGCGAAAGAGGTGAATGGAAATATAGAAACGTTTACGCTTTCCAGTTATAAAGGAGAAGGGATGGATGAATGGTGTAATTTTTTATTAAATAAATTGAAGGAAAAGAAAGAAAAAAATATGGTTTCAGCAATGAGTTAGTTTATCAAATAAAATCAGTGTGAAAAATTAATTGAGAAAGATATCAACTTATATAACGAGTAAATTTTAAATCATGTGCTTAGCAATCCCAGGGAAAATTTTATCCATTCAAACAGAGCCGGGCACTTCAAACAAAATCGCCAGGGTTTCTTTTGGTGGCATCGTTAAAGAAGCCAGCCTGGAAATTGTTCCGGAAGCAGAAGTGGATGATTATGTGCTGGTGCATGTAGGTGTGGCAATCAGTAAAGTAAACGTGGAGGAGGCTGAAAAGGTCTATCAGTTCCTTCATGATATGGGAGACCTGAATGAGCTCACTGAAAATTGAATGCGATGGTTTCGAATGCTGCGTGCACAGGTCACTTGTAAAATTCATTACTTATTTTATTCCTTATTTCCTGCATCATTTTTGCAGCATCAAATCTCTTTCTTTTTTAATCTTTTCCATGGCTGTGTATTTCTATCATTTGATAACCTAATTTAAGGTTTATCGAATTGTAATCATATAAATTTACTGAATGAAATAGTATTATTTATTCAACAATTTAAAATATGATTCAATAAATAAAAATACATATCTTGAATATAGAAAATGGATATTCTCATCTACTATGTTCTTCCATGAAATCTCTTACAACTCTTACTGATCCTCTTTATACACCAAAAGAAAATTTTAATCTTTACGATAAATTCTGGTTAAAAATAATTAGTGATAGCAGGGATCTTCCTTTTATTTATTTGCTCACGCGAATTCATATAATAGTTATCGTCACAGGCCTCATGCTTTTTGCCCCTTTATTAAAAGATTGGGTTTGGTGGATGGTCGCGATTCCTTATTTCTATGTATCACAATTTTATTATAAAGGAAGGTTTGGTTTAATGTTTCATTGCATTTGCCATAGAAAACTATTTAAGAAAAAGTATCAATGGATACACACCTACATAACCTGGATTGTTTGCCCGTTTTTTGGACATAGCCCTGAAGGTTATTTTAGTCATCATATGGGTATGCATCATATTGAGAATAATATGCCGGAAGATACGAGTTGTACAATGGGTTATCAAAGAGATAGCTTAAAAAGCTTCCTTCTGTATTTTTTTAGGTTTATAACGCTTGGCGCAAAAAATACTTTCTTCTACCTCTATTACCGTAAAAGAAAAAAATTATATGAAAGATTTTCAGCGGGAGAAATTTTCTATTACTTTTTTTGCATTGGGATGTGTTTTGTAAATCTTAAAGCAACGTTGCTCGTGTTTGTAGTGCCGCTGTTTTTTTGCAGGCTTGTGAGCATGCTGGGTAACTGGACACAGCATGCCTTTGTTGATTTCGAAGATCCTGCAAATGCTTTTAAAAATTCTGTCAATTGTATTAATACTTCTTATAACCAAATGTGCTGGAACGATGGTTATCATGTGATACATCACCTGCGCCCGGGCATGCACTATACCGATATGCCGCAGGAATTTTTAAAGCAAAAAGATGCCTTTGCTGAAAACAAAGCAATAGTTTTTGACAGCCTGAATTACCTCCACATTTTTGTATACCTTCTCACAGATCGTTATGACAAATTAGCCGCAAACCTTGTAAATATTAATGAAATGTTTGCTAACGATGAGGAAGCTATAAAGCTTTTGAAAAAGCGCACGCAAAAAATAAGTTTATAAATTTTACGATAATAGATTCGGTCGCCTTTAAGCAAAGAATTATATGTGGGATATTACTTATGCAATTTTCAGGCTTAATAAATAAATTTATAAAAATTACTGATGGAATTTCTGATTATTATTTTAAGCATTGGTTGCCTGGTTCTCTTAATAACATGGGGGAAAGTCAATCCTTTCCTGGCATTCCTCATTGTTTCGATTGCTGCAGGTCTTTTCCTGGGAATTCCTTTTACTAAGATTATAGCGTCGGTACAAAAAGGAATAGGCGACACTTTAGGTTCATTACTTATTATAATTGTATTGGGCGCGATGCTTGGAAAGCTGGTTGCAGATAGCGGCGCAGCGCAAAAGATAGCTTCCGTAATGATGAAAGCCTTTGGAGAAAAGTATATTCAATGGGCACTTATGGTAACAGGCTTTATAGTCGGCATACCCTTGTTTTACGGCGTTGGGTTTGTTTTGCTGGTTCCGCTCCTGTTCTCTGTTGTGTATCAATATAAATTGCCTGCTGTATATATAGGATTGCCTATGCTTGCAGCTTTATCCGTTACATTTGGCTTTCTGCCACCGCATCCTGCGCCTACTGCATTGGCCGTCCAGTTCAATGCAAATATTGGCATTACGTTAATTTATGGTTTGATTATTTCAATACCCGCTATTTTAATTGCAGGTCCTTTATTTGCAAAGACATTGAGAAATATTCACGCCGTACCGTTGGAAACTTTTCATGGAAAAACTTTGCCTGAAGATCGTCTGCCCGGCAGCGTTAGTAGTTTTTTTTCTGCGCTATTACCGGTAGGGCTTCTTATGATAGCTACTTTGTTGGTTTATGTTATTCCCCAGGGAACAATGATTAGTAAAGTAATTACCTTTTTAGCTGAACCGGCCGTTGTGAT
>DASYOM010000125.1:0-26264 GCA_036007765.1 Chitinophagaceae bacterium
GTGACTCAGCATTACCCAAAGAATCAGTTCTTATTCATTAACCTAAGGAATTTTGTGTCCGTTGATTTCGAACCACCTCACTGTATCATTTCAATTGATTGCAATACTCCGCCTATCCCGCTGGATCTTTCCAAATTTTTCATACAGTTGTTTAGCAGTCTCGCCGCTCACTTGGCCGCTAATGATATTTCGACAATACTCATGACAACTTCTGGCTGTTCCTTACCACAATGCAATTTCAACTGTTGCATCCTGAACACCTAAACTGCTGCAACTTTATTTGATAGGGCTGTTGCAATAAGGTCGTCAATACTATTAAAATAGATCGTTGGAAATTCATCAAATATCAAACTGCTTTATTACAATTTTTTGTCCATCATTCTTGTCATAACGGTTATGTAAAGCGATGTATTTTACCGGCGTGTTAAAGAAGACTCCTGAAAAACTTTAAAACCACAATTTTTAGATAAAATCGACACTCGAAACCCTACTTTTTAATTCAAACAAAACATAGCCCAATTTGAGTCCATCAGACTAATATGGAAACGTTCATGAAAAAATAGCCTAATAAATCCAGTACTATAAAAGCTATTTTTTATAATTTTTTCTGTTACCGGATTTTGTTTGATCAGGCAATGCATTATGAAGTTTAATTAATTCATTTTTCCTTTCGGTCACATCTTTCCAGTTGTCAATAAACTGCTTGCCCAAAGAGAACATATAAGTGGCCAGTAAAATCATCATCATCCAAAAAAATAACCTTCCAAAAACAAGCCGGTAATATTCCCTGGCTCCCGTTTCTGGGAAAAGTAATATCTGTATTTTACGGGTAATATTTTTAGGTTGCTCTCTAATAGTTTTCTCTATCATCTTGGCTTTGGATTCCAATTGTAATTGCAGACGTAATAAATTGATCTGCGAGAGTTTTGTTTCTTGCATGTATAATGCGTTTTCCAATGACTGAATTTTATTTTTAAGATCGGTTGTATAATTTTCTTTTTCGGCATTCTCCTGGTGAATAATTTTTATTTCTTCCAGGATTTCTTTAAGAACAGTTTCAATAATTTCGGGTTCCATAATTCGAATTTTAAAAGTGAATTATAAATGACGATGTTCTTTTTTTCTTCTTTGTTTCTTTAATAGTTGGGACTGATATAAATCATGATTTTGTTCCGGCTTCATTAGCTCTTCCAATCCTTTTGATATATCTTTTTTAAGCGATTCGGAAACAAACAAATCTTTTGCCTTTTTCAACAAACTTCCAGCTTGACCACTGTAAATATTTCCATCCGTTGATTGATGAATATTTTCTTTTTTAATTGGGATCGTTGCCTGTTTTATCAATATTTTTTCAATAGTCTGCAGAGAAAAATTGATCTCGCTTCCTTTTACCTTTACCTTCTTATTATCGATAAACGAAATCCCTCTGCCTTTGATAATTTGGTAGCCCTTTGCTGTCATTTTTTGTTCAAATTCTGTATAATCTCTTGATTGGTTTAAAGCGTTTTTTATGCATTCTTTTAAGGCTTCTTTGCGCATATCCAACCTTGGTTTTAGTTGCATTTCTTTGGACAAGAATTGTCTTGGATTTAGCACCTTTTGCAAGTCGTATTTAAGCTCCATTTTGCGGCAAAAATTAGCTATCTTTTTATAGTTATTACTGTCGCTTACAGTTTTTGTGTCGAAGCCAATCCTATTAGCTATAATATGAAAATGCTGGTGTCTTGTGTCTGTATGCTTGATGGCTATAAATTGGTTGTGTTCAAAATCAAAATCCTTTGCACAAGCTTCACATATTTCTGCCATCTTATTTTTTGCTAATTTTTCTCCAGGTGCAAGACTTAGTGTGATATGTAAAACCGGGTTTGAAAGTTTTGTATTTAACCTTCTTACTTCATTGAATTGCTGGATCAATTCCTTTGGTTTCCATAGCATTTATTGAATAACAAAAGCTCGGTTCTGTTCTTCATCACTTGTTCCTGGTTGCGCTCCTGAATTTTATCATTCAGACAATATAGAATACATCCACGGAAAGATTTTCCCATGGTGATTTTACCAATCATTGCAGATAATTTTTTATGTCCTTTGCCAACTGTTTTATCTGTTCTGATAATTGATTTAATTCGGCTCTTTCAATAGCATCTAATTCATCAAATCGGTTGCGCTTTTTAGCAACCTGGTTCACGTTTGCAGCGAGATGATTTAAGGTGGCTGTAAAGAGTAAAATTTCCTTTGGAAGGACTTTTATTCTCCTGTCAACCTGTCCTTTCAATCCAATGGTCCTGAGGAATTCTGAATTCGAGCTACTTGCAGCCTTTGCCTTTTCTTCTATAATTTTTCTTTCATCCAGCGTACACATTACAGCCAATTGTTGATCCCGGCAAATTGCCTTTCTGGGCCTTCCTCCCTTTTTTCTTATAATTTTTATTACTTCAGTCATCACTTATCACTCTTCACAATATTTATAAAATCTGTTTCTATTCTCTATGAATCCGACGGCAGGAGGATGAATAGAGCCAGCAGTTTCGACGAAGGAGAAACATAGCTGGCTACAGAAACTCAAAAGTGTGGTCGCAGTCCCTTCGCATGTTTTGCCATCAGTCTCTTATCAATAAGTTTATCATTTAAATCTTTGAAGTCTTTATGCAAAATGCTTTGATCTTTTAAAATTGAATTGTTTGCAATTGCTTTTTGAGTGGCTTTTATCCCAGAGTTATCACTATCTAAAAAAAGATTGACACGTGCATATTTTCCCATTTCCTTTTGCATCTTTTCAAAGAAGGATAGCGAATTAAGAATCAAAAAATCGGTCTGAATTTTCGACAGACCCTGTAATGGTTCATCATTTTTCCTGTGCGAAAAAACCTGCCAGGAAAGGAAATCAAAAAAGCCTTCAAAAACTGAAAGATGATTTGAATTTGTGTTTATGCTTGTTACATATTTTGGGCTGCTGCTTCCTTTAAAACTTTCATTTCTTAATTCATAGCCTCCCCTGTCGTTCTTAAAACCAATTGCACTTTGCTTTTTGTTGTAGAGGCTGAATTCAATTTCTTCGCAAAAACGTTCAGCAATTGATAATGGAATTTGTATTTTGTTGAGATAATCTAAAAGCTGTTTTGAATGCAGAGGCTGTGCATTAACGATTAGAATTTTTCCATCCGTGCTATTTTTCTTTTCATCAGCCATTCGCGGGTGAAAAGAAAAAGGATGAAGGCTTCTGTCTTTTATCCGAGTTAAAAATTCACTGACTGAACAATTAAAATATCGCACGCCAAAATCTACCAGGGTGCCACCTTTACCCTCTCCGAAATCAAACCAGACATTTAGTTTTCGGTTTACTTTAAAGGAAGGTGTATTTTCATCTCTTAGAGGAGAAAAATACCAGTAGTTATTACCATTTGTTTTCTGCGGATGATATCCCAAATTAGACAGGTAGTCTACGAGATCGATGCTGTTAGCTTCAATACAGTTGAATTTATTGTTTTCCATTCCTCACTTTTCGATGTTCACAAACAATTCCTTTCGCTTAGAATGCTGGTATTAATAACCGCATTCTACAAACTCTATTCATTACAGTATAGATGAATCTGAAAAATACCGGTCCACTTCGGAAGTGGGTACATAAATTTTTCTCCTTTTTTTGATCGTTTTGATTTTGTTTTGATTTACTAACTGATCAAACTTGGATCGGCAAATTCTAACCGCAGCCATAAATTCTTTGGCTGTAATATGCCTGATAGGGACTGTTGGAGAAATTACAGATTGTAGATTCTGCAACTGTTTTAAAATTTCCTGTTGAGTTAATTGTAGGTTGGCTAATTCCTCCTGGGGAATCATAACCAAATTCATTCTCTGCAATTCCATCTTCACTTTTATTGGTTATCAATCGTTTTCTAAATTAAGAAGTTTTTACTATAAATGTCATAACATTTTTATAAATTTTTGTTTTGCAAAAAATTGTTGCTTTCTATTTTTATTTTGCCTGTTTCATCTTTACTCTAATTAATCTCTTTATCCTTTGCAGGAAAATGTTTCGTCATTTATTTTTTAATTTGAATTGAAGCAATTCGGTTTCTAATTCGTTTTTAAATTCTTCTTCAGTAGGCAGATATAATTTATATTTTGAAGTAAAGAGTTGCTTACTTTCTTTTAGAACGGAATACTTTACAATAGTTTCATTTTTTTCAGAACAAAGTATTATGCCGATTGTGGGGTTATCTGTTTGAGTTCTTAGATTGTCTTCGAACCAACGTACATATAAATCCATTTGACCAATGTCCTGGTGACTAAGCTTACCTAATTTTAGATCAATCAATACAAAGCATTTTAGAATATAATTATAAAAAACGAGGTCAACATAAAAATGATCATCCTCAACTGAGATACGTTTTTGTTGGGCAACAAAAGAAAATCCTTTTCCCATCTCCAGCATAAATTGCTGAAGCTTTTGGATAATGGCCTTCTCAATGTCTTTTTCTAAGTAACCAGAATCAGAAGGGATATTTAGAAATTCAAGTACATATGGATCTTTAATAAAATCTTCTGGAGATAAGGTCAATTCACTGGTTATTTTTTTCGCTTCATCCTTCACTTCTTTTTTATTTTTTGAGGAGATTATACGCTCGTAATAAAAAGAATTTATTTGGCGTTCCCATGCTCTCGTGCTCCAGTTTTGAGCGATAGATTCTTCAAGGTAATAGTTGCGGGCAAGTACATTTTCCACTCGCATTAAAAGTCTGTAGTGTGTCCAGCTTAATTCGTCACGGACTGCGTGACTTTTTTGCTTAACAGATTCCATTGATTCGTCACGCAGTGCGTGACTATTTTCATCGGATGAAAAAGTAATGTAAAACTGACGGAAATATTTAAGATTTGTTTCAGAATATCCCTTCCCAAAATCACGCGTTAACTGTACAGATAATTCTTTTAATAATGCAGTACCATAAGCAGCCTTGGTTTTGCCCCTTTGTTCCCCTTCAACAATCTTTTTACCAATTCTCCAATAGGCGATTACCATAGCAAAATTTACAGACCGGTAAGCAGATTGTCTCGCTTCCTGAAGAATTGTCTTTATTTCATTATAGAGAGAATTTTCATGCGCTATTTTCATGCAGTAATATTTAAATGCCAAGTCTTTTAAAATCTACGTTCCTCGTTCCTTCTACAATTTCAGGAAGGTTCACATTAAAATAAAGGCGGGTGGTTTCTTCCTTTTGATGGCCGAGCATCTTTGAAATAATAGGCCGCTCTGCTCCATATCGAACCCAAAGTTGGGCATTGGTGTGCCTCCCTACTTTATTAAAAACTCTTTTAGTTATTCCAGCCATAGCAGCAATCTCTTTTAAATTTCTGTTGTAAGCTGGCTCTTCTATAAAAGTTTCTTTTTTAAAAATAAAGGGGTTTGAATCATCTGAGCCATATTTTTTGATTACGGTCATTGCATAGGGAAATTTAAAAAGTGGAATGATCGTTTCATTTCCATTTTTATCTCTTTCTCCAATAATAAAAAAACCAAATTCTTCATCATCAACTAATTGATCCTTTTTAAAAATCTGCAAATCTTTATAATAATATCCGGTATAAATCTGCAAAAGAAAAATGTCCCGGTCACGCTCTAAAAACTTTTTTTCATCGGGAAATACTAATGCTTTCCATTTTTTAATTTCATCCGTCTCCAGGTAGACGCGTTTGGTAGTTCGTTTGGCGCTGATCTTTACATCTTCAAACAGAAATTCCAACTGGGAGGCGTTTATATAATCATCCCGCCGGGCAGCCTTGATCACTTTTTTCAAAGCATCAAAATATTTTTTTATGGTAGGTCCGCCCAATTTAAGATTTACCTGCAAAAACTTATAAAATTCCTGGACAAATGATTTATCAATATCATTAAAATATATGGCAGGTCGGAATTTAATCAGGTGAAGAAAACATGTCTGGTATTTCTTTATGGTATTTTCCTGTAATTTTTCTGGTGGATCGGCAATATACAGTTTCATGTAATCCAGGAAAGAATTGGTATCACCCTTTCGTTTAAGCTGGCGAAAAATAATGGGAAATGTCAAAGGCTTATTTAAATTATAATGTCGCTTGATTAGTTCATGAATAATCATCTTTTTCTCGGTGATCTTATTGTTTATTTCAAAAGCAAACGGATGAGAATTTTTAATCCAGTTATCTTCATTGCCGAGCCATTGTGAAGGCGATACTTTTTGCGGAGTATCTATTTTGTAATATCTGGCAGCTTCACCAATCTTAATGCGGAGATGAATCGAATAAAGATCCGACTTGTTGGTTTGATTTCTCCAATTTAGTACTATGCCAATACGGGGCATTAACATAGAACGAAGATACGATATTTTCTTAAACCGTAACCAAAATTGTAAACGAACTAATGGGAAATACTGGGAATCGAATGTGGCTATAGAGTTCTGTAATACAATTCTGTACTGTATTTTAGAAGATTTTGATTCATTTTAGAGCTTTTTAATTCCTGCTAAAAGTAGCCCCGACAGGAATCGAACCTGTATCTAAAGTTTAGGAAACTTCTATTCTATCCATTGAACTACGGGGCCAAAAGGATTGCGAAATTAATGGTTTTCATTTTAAAATTTCTGTACAGCAAAGGCCTTTTATTATTGAATAAAATAAAAATCCGGCACATTTATAACCGGATTTTTTATAACTATATAATAAGTTTACAATTTTATAAAGTAGTCATATCAATTACAAATCGGTACCTCACATCACCTTTCAACATGCGCTCATAAGATTCATTGATATCTTTAATATCTATTACCTCAACGTCACTTACAATATTATGTTCTGCGCAGTAATCAAGCATTTCTTGTGTTTCAGGAATACCTCCAATCAATGAGCCCGCTATTGATTTTCTTTGAAATATCAGGTTAAATGCAGGGATTTGTGCCGGAGTTGGCGGAGCACCCACACATACCATGTTACCGTCTCTCTTCAACATATTCAGGTATAAGTTATAGTCATGTTCCGCTGAAACAGTATCCAGGATAAAATCAAAATAATTATTTACTTTTTTTACCTGTTCTTTATCAGAAGTTAAAACAAATTTATGGGCTCCAAGTTTTTTTGCATCCTCTTCCTTCGAAGCAGAATGGCTAAGCATGGTAACTTCTGCACCAAATGAAACAGCAAGCTTTACTCCCATATGCCCTAAGCCTCCAAGGCCTACCACACCAACTTTATCACCCCTTTTTACATTCCAATGTTTCATTGGCGAATAGGTGGTGATACCAGCACATAATAATGGTGCTATACCTTCCAAGGGTAACTTATCGGATATTTTTAAAACAAAATCTTCATGTGCTACTATTTGTTTGCTATAACCGCCATAAGTAATGCCACTACCATCTTTTTCCTGTCCATTATATGTTCCTACAAAGGCAACTTCGCAATATTGTTCCAGGCCTTCCTTACAACTATTACATTCACGGCAGCTATCCACAAGACAGCCAACACCTGCAAGATCACCTACTTTGTATTTCGTTACTTTATCACCTACCTTAGTTACACGCCCTACAATTTCATGACCGGGCACAACAGGATAAACTGTATTTCCCCATTCGTTACGGGCAGTGTGCAGGTCACTATGGCAAACGCCACAGTATATGATATCAATTTGTACATCATATGGTTTCGTATCTCTTCTATCAATTGTATGTGGCGCTAATGGTGTAGCTGCGGCCTGTGCCGCATATGCTTTAACTTCTGACATAATTAATTTTTTTAGAAAGCAAAAGTAAGCTTTAAATGCTCTGTGAATAAATGAAAAAAAAGTTATTATTCATAAATTACACAACGCATCTTTGCATTTTTTCAACAATATTTTTTTCATCTTTAAATAAGAAAAAACTATTATGGCTTTGCTATTTGAACCATTAAAAATCAGGGGAATTGAATTAAAAAACAGGATCGTGGTATCACCAATGTGTGAATATTCCAGCGTTGATGGATTCGCTAACGACTGGCATCTTGTTCACCTGGGGAGCCGTGCTGTAGGTGGTGCAGGGCTTGTATTTACAGAGGCCAGTGCGGTATCGCCTGAAGGAAGAATATCACCCGACGATCTTGGAATATGGAAAGACGAACATACTGAATTCCTCAGTAGGATTACCACATTCATTGGTAAGCAAGGAGCAATACCCGGAATACAACTTGCACATGCAGGACGCAAGGCAAGCCACTCCAGCCCATGGAAAGGAAATGATGCTCTTAAAGAAAATGAAGGTGGGTGGATAACATTTGCACCAAGTGCCATCGCATATAAAGAAGAAGAGCCTTTGCCAAACGAAATGAGCAAAATGGATATTCAACAACTTATTAAAGATTTCACTGCTGCCGCTGAAAGATCGGTAAAAGCCGGATTTAAAGTAATTGAAATACATGCAGCACACGGGTATCTTATCAATGAATTTTTATCACCATTAAGCAATCAACGCACTGATGAGTATGGCGGATCTTTTGAAAGCAGAATAAGATTATTATTAGAAGTTGTGACGGTTGTTAGAAATGTAATTAAAGATGAATTTCCTTTGTTCGTTCGCATATCTGCTACAGATTGGGTAAAAGATGGATGGAACGAAAGCGATTCAGTCTCATTAGCGAAAGTCTTAAAAACAAAAGATGTAGACCTTATAGACTGTTCTTCAGGTGGAGTTTCGCACAAGCAAAAAATTCCTGTGATGCCTTTGTACCAGGTACCTTTTGCCGAGCAAATAAAGAAAGAAGCAGGAATACTAACAGGTGCGGTCGGGCTTATCACTTCAACAAAAGAAGCAGAAAATATATTGCAAAATAAACAAGCTGATCTTATAATAATGGCAAGGCAGTTTTTGCGGGAACCTTATTTTCTACTAAATGCAGCAAAGGAACTTGGTGTAGATGTGGCATGGCCAGTGCAATATGAAAGAGCTAAGAAATAGTCTTCAATAAAGAGATAAACTTTTAATGATTATAAATTGTTTCATCAGTTTGTTTTAATAAAGCTCCCGGACAAAAGCAGGAGCTACATTTATTTTCGATAAGTTAGTTACCCAGGAATTATTATCGTGTCGTATCTTTTTTATCTTTATTTCTCCCAATTATATATCCCCCGGCTGCTCCTAAAACACCACCAATAACAGCGCCCTTTCCTTTCTTTTTGCTAAGGATCGCTCCACCGATAGCTCCTGCTCCGCCACCAATTACAGCTCCCTTAGCCGCGTTGCTCCATCCCTTTTTTTCCTCAGCCACTTGTGGTACCGGGTCATTATTTACAGTGGGTTGGGTCGCAGTTGTATTTACTGTGGTATTTTCAGGAGTAGCAGGTGCCGGTTTGGTCATTACCTTGGCTGTCGTAGTTGTTACAGGCTTCTCGCTTCTGGGAGAAATTTTATTCTTTTTAACTTCTGGAGCTGCTGGTTTAACCACAGCCGATAATTCCACTTGCGGTTGTATTGCAGTAGCGGTATCTGTTAGTATACTATTGTTATAGTTAGTTGTCGTATCTGCAACTATTTCTTTCTTTGTTTCTACGTTTGTTTTTGTATTGCTATTACATGCTGAAAGAGCTAAAGCAATACTAATTACCGAAATTAATAATTTCATACCTGGCGCTTTTTTGGTTTTGATTTAAACGTAATAAATTAAGATATATTTTAAAAGCCTATGCTTTTCATTTACTGATTTGGCGTACTAATTAACTGGAATAATGAATAAGAAATTCAATTTCATAAGTCGCCTTGAAGTGCATTGAAAATAACTGACTGACATTAACCTTCAAAATAAAAAAGAATAGAGGATGCATTAAATTTTGTTCTTCTTTGAATAATAAACCAAAATAATTATGCCCACATCACGTTATTTAATATACTTTAATCTCTAACCAATGTTTATGAAAAAGCTATGCGGCGTACTCTTCATTTTGTTTAGCCTGGGCCTGGCTGCACAAAAAAAAATTACCCATATTAAACCGGTTCCCACAATTGATCCAGACATTGAAAAAGTAGCCAGGGATTACTATGCTCATTTTACTAATATTAAAGGTGAAAAAATTTCAGAAACAGAAAACATAATAGAATATTCAAGCAAAATCAATCCGAAGGGCGCCCTGGAAAGTACTATAATGCAAATCAAAAGCCTGGATAATTCATATAGCTGGCAGGCATTAATGCTCGACACTGAAGATTACACCCAGGCAGTTGCTAGATACAAGCAATTATACAAGCAGCTTAATGGAACAAAGCTTTCCTTAAATGATGGGAAAAGTTATAGGTTAAAGGGAACTTATGAAATTCCTGACGAAGTACAGGGTTTCGCCTCGACCATATTGGGGTTATATGCGGGTGAAAATGAAATTCATAAATTTAAAATTGAAATAGCCCTCAATCATACCAGTCCTGAATGGAGCGTTAAAATTTATGTGTATGAAAAAGAAGATGACGAAGATTTAAAGCCTACTGTAAACACCAATTAATAAAAACTTTCTACATAAGTAATTTTATTATTTTTTCATTCGCTCATAGTATTCAACGCCTATTGTTCCATCAGCATTGGTAAGGGTTTGCTTATATTTATCCGTGCCATCCATCTCTATTGCAACATTAAAGGAGTGACCTGCTATTATAGAATAGGAAGAGTTAAGATCAGTCTCCATTATTTGTTTATCGCTCTTCATTTCAAAAGTTCCGAAGCCAATACCAGTGTGGTTTCTTGAACTGGAATCTTTTACAGTTTGTCCAAACATAAAATACCCTGCAAAATATGACTTGTATTGAGTTCTGTTATTCGGTATTGTATCTTTCCCTTTTATAACAAAAGATTTTGTTTCTTTCCAAACTCCATCCAATGGAGTTTTTGCTGAGGTTCCTACTGTCTGGTATTCTTCTGTAAGTTTATTTTTTTGGCCTTGAATTACAATTTCCGGAATAAACTGCTTGTATCCATCCTGGTTTTTTTCTACATCCAATACATACGTCTGGGGCTTTCCAATGCTTGTATCTGAAGATCTATATATTACATTTTCGGTTACTGTGCCTTTGCCTGTTGTATAAGAACCAACGCCAAGAGTAGAAACAGAGTCCTGGGGGTTTACCTGTGTGTGCATAAAGAAAGCATCTGTATAAATTTTCAGTTGCTTAAGTTCGGTTAGTCTTCTATCCTTAGTGCCATCATTTAAAGTTTGTGATTGCATGAGGTATGTACCAGGCATATCCGGGGTTTCCTTGGTATCGTTACAACTGAATAGGGTGACGATTAAAAACCATATTATTATACTTTTCATAATTATAAGTTTTTATCTGATTCAATTTATAAAAAATTATTGGTAAGTACAAGTATTTATACCCATAACATTCATACAGCTTCATTTAACAGCTACGCTAAACCGATAGGAGCAAACGAGTGCTTTTTGGTTATACCAAAAAAAATATATTCTGAAAAATTTTTATAAAGTTGGCCGGTTCCTCTTCCTGTTATTATAAGTTTGTGAGTTTCTTATTCAACGGCAGGATACCCTTTCGCTATCCAGTCAGTTTTAAGATTATGAGGTAAATTAAGCAGGCGGTAATTGGTAAAGTTTTGGCTTTTAAGAAAAGCTATAGCAGGGCGTACATTTGGGCAATGGTCAAAAGGGCAACAGCCACAATACAAAACTATATTTGTTGACTTTGGCAACTTGCTTATACGAGCTTGGAATTTAGTCATGTTTTGCTCATCTTTTACCATCCCAATATCTATGGAATGCGGGATGATCGCTCCGGGCCCTATGCTAAATATTAACGGTAACTCTTTATTTGAATTAAGCGAAGCCGCTAAAGTTGAAGGCTCTATCAATTGGCTCTTTGTCCAATTTTCGGGATTTTGAGCTGGAGAATTTTTACATGATATTATCAGAACTAAAAAAATGCAACAGTTAATAATAGAAAGTTTTTTCATAATGCAAAGATACAAGATAAGAGATAGGTGATCAGTGTATAAGCGAGAGTAATGATGATGGCGCTTACTGATAACTAATAACTGACGCCTGATCCTACATAAAATCATAATCCAGCACGCGACGCCAATATTTTTTATCCTGAATAATCCATGTTACTTCGTAGTTGCCTGTGTTGTCTTTTGAAAAAATATACAAGTAGACCATATGTCCGTCCTTTGAGCGGTAAATACCATTCCTTGACCGTTGGGTTCCTTTATCGCTATAGGTAAAGTTTACATTATAAAGATCAGAATATGCAGTGGCTGGTATATTAATGGTATCATTATCAATAGTCATAGTTATGCTGCTTATATATCTAACAGGCATACTCCCGTAACCGCCAAAATATGTTTTTTTATCAATTCTTGTAAGATATTTTTCGTCGTAGAGAAATTTATGTTTTGATGCATCAAAAGGCATGGTAGTAATAGTAGCTTTAATACCATCTCCCGAAAAAGTCATATAATCTGAGCTGAATGAAGTGAATGGGATTTTTTTATATTCTTCTTTACCCACACTTTCCCCAATGCCGGATAAAGTAAAAGCGGCAAGATCACCGCGAACATCCCCTTTCGGAAACTTAGCAAAAGACTCAGTTTTTCTGCGGGTGTCCTGGTAGTCAAGCTCACGTTGTGCCATACATGTGATACCGTATAATATTCCTGCCGCAATAAAAAAAAATTTCATAGTCAATGATTCTGTTTAAACTTAAAAGTAAAGGAATGAAGGTTAAGAAAAATAAAAATTATGGAAGAAAAAACAGGAGTGTCTAAACACTTACATATTTTTTATCGATGTTTATTATCAGGCTTATCAAAAAATTGATCCACTTTTTTATTGAATTCATCTTTATGCTCTTTTAACGTGGCATGACCGGAATTAGGAACAATCCATAGTTTACCCCGGGGAATATTTTGAGAGATCAATGTAGTATGTGCAGTGCTTATTACATCGCGATCACCACCAATGATCAATGCGGGACAATGAATTAATTTAAGGGATGATAATGTAATATTTGGTTGTTCCCAATCAAGCAAAAATAATTTCATTTCATTTTTTTCTTTTGCTGTTTCCGGTTTTGTATCTTTTAAAGAATCGTAATCCTCTTTTTCTCCCATCCATACTGATGGAACGATGGCAGTTGAATCAGGCCACAAATTTGCCCCGGTAGCCGCAAGCTTAATAACTTTTTGAGGATGTCTCATCGCAAGAAGTATGGCATTGATGCCTCCATCGCTCCATCCTATCACGTAAGCCGAATCAATATGCAATGCATCCAGTAAAGCAGCCTCGTCATCGGCCATCATTTCAAAACTTAACGAATCTGCTTCATCCTTTGTTTTCCCCTGTGCCCTGCTGTCTACAATTAGTACCTTATATTTTTTTGAGAAGTAAGGGATATTATTTGCAAAACTTTCTATGCTTCCGCCGTTACCATGTATCATGAGCAATGGCACTCCACTTCCATATATTTCGCAATACATTTTAATTCCACGGATATTATAATATTTCCCTGCTTCAGCATTATCACCATAAGTTATTCTCCTGCTCTTGCAGCAAAGGCAAATTATGATTCCGAGAATAAATGAAAAGGAAAAAAACATTTTTTTCATACACAAGAAATGTATTGCAAAGAGATTTTATGTGAATACTGTAACAAATTTTCTGTGGTTATCAATTTTAAAATACCCTAATTTAATTTTTTTCTAGCTTTTGTGCTAACAGATTTTATTGAGTGTATTTATGTGCTAAAGCCAACATGTAAGTAATTTCAAAAGGTTTTAAAATAAAGTCATCTGCACCGCATTCGGTAGCAATTTCTTTTGTATCTCTGTTTGCCGAAAACAATACAACAGGTATACCCCTGGTGGAAGGATCAGACTTTACTTCTTTGCATATCATTTTACCGTCCATTCCTGACATCCAGATATCAATAAAAATCAAGTCAGGGTTTTGTTTGCACAAAGTTTTTACTTTTCTTCCATCCGTAGTTATTATAACTTCAAAACCATCATCTTGAAGCAAAATTTGCATAAATCTACTATGCCGGGATCATCATCTGCAACTAAAATTTTTTTCATGGTATATTCGTTTTTAATTCAGAAATTCAATTTTCGCATTATTAACGCTACAAGTTTGTTGAGCTGCTGATCCATTTCTTCCCCATTGTTGCAGATGTTTCATCGCCTTCTTTTCGAAAACGTTTCAATAGAATTTGAGCATAAGCTTTTATACTGGTAACAGGTGTTTTTAGTTCATGTGTTGCAACACCTACGAAATCAACTTTCTGTCTTTCAAGTAATATCTTATCTGTAACGTTTCTAAAATTAGAAGCCATACCCATTAGTTCCGGGATGATTTCTTAATTGGTAACGGTATTTTCTATTCCAGGCCCAGGTCTGATCTTTATGAGGATACCTGTGCAGTATGGTCTGAGATTTTCGGGGAGATCGTAATAGTAAACCAACAATTTTTTTCTAACATACTACGAATTTTCAGCATTGGCGGTATATGTGGTCTATTCCAGTACAATTATGCTTGAATATTATTAATTTTCTTCTCAGGTTTTGCCTCTATTTAAATCAAAGCCTTTCAAACAGGGCAATTTAATTTAAACCTTTTGCTGGCTTAATTTCTTTAACTTTTTTCTTGTCAATATCATCATCAATGGTATAGAATAGAAACTATATAAAACGTACTCTGTATTATCGGGGAAAATATAAGTAGCCATAAACATTATTAACGCACCAATAGAAAAAATAATTGCGTTGTATTTACTTTGCATGCGTATATAGTTTTTCTCCGATTCAAACCCATCTATAGTAAGCTTTGATGTTGTTTTAAAGAGATAAGAACAAAGTACGGCTTGTGATATTTGAACGCATGCTATATTGGTAAGATAGATTAATATCGGTAATAAAAAATGAGGCCGAATGTGCTCGGTAAGCCCTGAAGCTGTAAACGGAAAGCAAACGATAAAAAAAATAAAAATAGGGTTACGGAATATTACCCCGTTATTATAGGTCTTAAGGTATTTAAAAATTTTTAGATGCCGCGCCCACATTACTCCTATAAAAAAGAAACTAAGCATAAAACCAATAAATCTTATAATAACAGGTTTGAACAGAAATAGTATTTCATGCGCTAATGCATTTTTAGGTACTTCAGGAAATTTAATTTCTATGATAAGAAGTGTTATAGCAATAGCAAACACAGCATCGCTGAAAAGTATCATTCTTTCCAGTTCAAATTCTTTTTGCAGTTCGCTTTGCCTGTCTGACATTGTATTATTTAAGTCGCCAATTTAGATATAAACCGATTATGATTTCTTACTATTATAAAATAAACATACAATCAGAGGAGAATTTTTATATAAAAGAAATATCGGTTTTCAGCGATTTGTTTACTATGTATCGATCCTCTAATAATCAATACCATCAATGGTTTTCATTACGTCCGCAAAATTCGGGTTGAAATCTTTTTTAAAATGGGTACTCTAATTTTTGGGAGAATCAGTAAGCGAGCGAACGATCTCCCGGAATCTGCAATACAGAAAGATCTGATAAGAAGTTTTTAAAAAGCCTTTGTGAAAAATGTAACCTGTTTTGGAGCAGACTTTTAACTCACTAAAAAGTGCCATCAATCCTTATGGTCTTTTCTGAATTTCTTAAACAGGTCTGGTTTAAACTGGATATTCCCGTCAGGCCCTGGCCGGCCCCTGATGTAAATACTGGCGCCTCCTTTCTTATCGGCACCTTCATTCTCCAGCTTATCATCCGCTTTGCGTTTTTTTAAATTCTTCAAAGGCACCTGGATGCTCATATCCGTATTGCCCTTCATGCTATAGAGGCCTTCCACGAATATGGTGAGCACACTGGACGCTATTTCCATCCGGTTGATCTTTATTTCCTGGTTTGAAATTTCCAGCCGGTCCTTTAATTCTGCAAATTGTATATTTTTAAAATCACGGTTTTTAAATAAAAAGCTTTGTAATTTTTTTACAGGTTCAAAATTATTAAGCGCGCCATTCTTTAATGAAAAATCCACAGTACTTACAATACTGTTGGGATAAGCTTTACCATCATTGTTCACGCTGAGGTTTGCATTTATTTTTGCATTAAGCTTGCCTGATAAATTTTCTGCAGTAATTCCATCCTGGCCGAAATTATTGAACTCGTTAAATATTTTGTTTACATCCACATTATCGAGTGTAGCATTTACATTAACCTTATTATAGTTATCATTTTGTGAAATCAGCGAACCATTCATATTCATGCGGCCGCCTCCCTGTTCCATACTTACATTATTGATAAGATATCTGTCCTGTAACAAAGAAATGTTTGCTGCTACATTTGTTGCCTGTAATTTTTTGTAAATCATATGTGGCGCTTTCAGGTTGACAGTTAATCTTCCCTGTTCTAATACTGCATCAATTTTATCGGAAATATCCCCCAAAGCACTTTTACCTGAATTTTTATGGGCAACTTTTTTTCTTGATTTTAGTAAATATGTAAATGATCCTAAATTGAGTGATGGTGAATAAATATTCCAGTCAATATTTACTTTGTCAGGCTCTGTATTAATCATAGAAAGTAAATTTTTTGCACTGCCTTCCATTACGATTTTATTATTTAAAACATTGCATTGAAGGTTCTCAACAAATACATTTGAATTCCTGAATGCTATTCGCCCATTCATATTTTTTAATTCGACATCTCTTGGCGAATAGAGTATATTTCCATTTTTAAATGCGATGATACCATTTATGAAAGAGTTGGTATTATTATTTTTTGCTATAGGCCCTTTATAAGTAAGATTCATAGCTCCATCACCGGATTGTAATTGAATGGAACTGCTTCCCAACAGCTCGTTTAATTTAATAAGCGGAAAGGCTGATTGAAGATCACATGTGAGTGTTGGCTGGTAAAGATTGAGTATTTCAATATTTGCTGAAGTAATGGGCAAACCATGCCATTCTGCAGAAAAATTATTGATAATAATTTTAGAATTTGGATCCCGCCTTGGCAACCCGGTAATTACTTCATCTGTATAAAACCCATTTACAGTTGCGTTATCGAAATCAAGAAAAGGCGTCTTTAAATGCGTACCTTTTACGTTCCAGGTTGCATTAATTAATGGGTCGCCACCATTCAGGGGGCCGCTTATAATTGCATCCGCATCTACATTTTTATCAAGATCAACAATGGATAATGCAGTGGCGATCTTTTTTGTAAATAAAGATTTTGCAAATAAGAAAGGAATTTCTTTTGTATGAACCGTAAGGGTAAATTGGGGATTTGCACCTATAAGATGAAACGAACCGCTGAGATTGAAGGGATGCCCCGATAATTTTATATCAATACTATCAAATTGTAACTGACTTAATTTCTTATCATATCTTATTTTAAAATCCCCTTCAAAATTTTTATCTTTTATAAAGCTTCCTGCAGGAAGAAAAAAAGCAAGGTTGTGAACGAGAACTTTTGCCTTTGTAGAAAATATTAAATTTCTGTCATCCTCGTCATCTTGTTTCAGGCTTAAATTATTTACCACAAAATCCTGCAGCTTTTTCCTCCGCATGTCATTAACGGTAAGCCGTACATTGTTTAATATTATTGATGTTAATTCATTTTTATTATCAGTGCTTGCTTTATTGGCAGCCGAATCTTTTTTTTGCTTAAATAAATAAGTATTGGTATAACCGCTTGTGTCTGTAAATAAATAAACAGACCCATCATCAATACGTATTCCATTTACTGCAGATTGTTTCTTAATTAATCCCATTATGCTTAACTGCGCATATACATTTTTTGCCTGTAAGAAAGTATGATGATGTTGGGCATACATTGTATCAGTAATGATTAAATCTTTAATTAATACAGATGCCCGCGGGAACGTTCTAAAAAAACTTAGCTCAACATCGCCAATGGTGACATTACCATTTAGCTTTTTGCTGATACCATCTGTTACCTGTTTTATTATAGATTTTTTGTTTGCAGAGACGTATGCAATAGCAATAATGTATAAGACCAGGACAATGCCAACGAATATACCGAGGCCTTTAAGTGTTTTTTTCAGGAGTAGGTTCAATTGTATAATTATTTATGAATTTACATCATATTCGTTTGGCAAAATACTATTTTAAAAAAGGCTAATGAAAATCCTCTAGTTATTAATTCCTACTTTTGAACAAAAAAGTAATGGCTGCTACAAAAATTACGGTAAATAACAATGGCTCTATACGGGTAGAAGGCGACTTTGAAATTGTAGATAAAGATGGAAATAATTATGGATTGCAGGGAAGAGAGATTATTTCAATTTGCCGTTGTGGCCTTTCTCAAAATAAACCATTTTGCGACGGATCTCATAAAGGACATTTTGAGCATGAAGCAATCGCTTTTGATCTGCCGCCGAAGAAGATTATTTAAGCAAGCCTACCCGTTAGTAAGCGTTTTTAATAAGAAACAGTTGTATCAAAAATAACTTTTGTTTCTTCCGTTCCCTGCTTCGCTTTCTTTTTGAAAAATCCACGTAATAAAAAATTGTGCTGAACTGCTTCAAGGTCATCATCCAGTTTTTTTGTTCCTGATTGTAAATTTTTCAACGTGGCCTTTATGTTGTTTGCAGCTTGCTGATCGTGAAGAAGCATACCTGCGGGCGTATTCTTATTATTCAATCCTTCATTTAAATTTTTAACCCCATTATCGAGAGTAGTACTAGTCGTTTTTAAATTATTCATTACACTGTCTGATGTTACTGCTACCTGTTGAAGTTGTGAAATCGTCGATCTTAGTTTACTGAATATTATTGTATCGGTAACGAGGTCGTTTGCAAGAGTGCCTTTGTCATTGAGTTTGGCAGTGTAAGCGGTTACATTAGAAGAAAGCTGATCAAGATTTTGGGAAGCCTTTCTTAAAATTAATGTTGCCGCATTTAATTGGTTGTAGAGGGTTTCATCAGTCAATAATTTTCCTACAGAACCTTTGCCACTTGCAATCTGGCTGCTTACTAATTTAAAATCATTAGTTATTGCAAATAAGTTGTCATTATTTTTTGAGAGTGTATTCATAATGTCATCAGTGCTTAGCAATTTATCATTTTTCAAAACATCGCCTGATTGTAATTTTTCGCCATTAACATTGCCGCCGAAGATCTCAATTATTTTATTGCCAATTAACCCATCGCTACTGAGCTTTGCCTTTGCATCACGCGGAATAAATTTTACAGACTGCTCCTCAATGCTCATATTCACTTCCACCATTCCGTTTGCTTGCAGGGCTACCTTTTTTATAGTACCTACTTTTACCCCGGAGAACCAGACATTATTTCCTTTTTGGAGCCCGTTTACATTTCCGAAATATGTTTTAGCCGTTATTGATTTTTCAAAAGTTTTCTTCTGCGAACCGAGCGTGAGCACAGTTAATATAAAAATAGCGAGGCCAAGGAATATAAAAATTCCTACTATTATGGCTCTTTGGTTACTGTTAATTTTCATTACTGATTTATAAAATTATAATTATAAAAATTTTGTATTCTTTCGTCATCGGCGTTAAAAACTTCTTCGAAGGTGCCCTGCTTAATAAACTTTCCATCATACATCATCGCAACTTTGTCTCCCGTGGATTTTGCACAGGTAAGATCGTGAGTGATTATGATAGAGGTTGTATTAAATTTATGCCTCACATGGTTAATCAGGTTATTAATCTCAATACATGTAATTGGGTCCAGGCCTGAGGTAGGTTCATCATACAACATTATTTGTGGCCGCAAAATTAAAGTACGTGCAATGCCGATTCTTTTTCTTTGCCCCCCTGAAAGTTCGGAAGGCATTTGGTTTATAGTTTGTAATAATCCTACATCTTCCAATACAGATTCTATTTCATTCGTTACATCCTGCCGCGACAAATGCTTTGCATTTCTCACAAGGGGAAAGGCAAGGTTTTCGCGTACCGTCATGCTATCATACAATGCGCTGTTTTGAAAAGAGAAACCAACCTGCAACCGAAGTTCCTGTAACAGTTTAATGCCCAGTTTATCGACTTCTTTGCCAAGAACATTTACAATACCACGGTCCGGTTTTAGCAAGCCACAGATAATTTTTATTAATACTGATTTACCGGTTCCTGATCTGCCTAGCACTACCACATTTTCTTTCCTGAATACATCCAGGTTAATTCCCTGCAGTACATGATTATCTCCAAATGATTTATATAAGTCTTTTATGGAAATCACTAATTCGCTGTGATTGATATTTGTATTTATAATTTCCATTGCTATCTAAAGCTGTTAGTTATTTGTACAATAAGAATCTCCTCAATAAATATCAGGAACATAGACAGTACTACCGATGCATTCGCCGCTTTACCAACTCCTTCTGTTCCGTTAGATGCATTAAATCCTTTATAGCATCCTACTATCCCTATGGTAAATCCGTATACAATACCTTTTATTAAAGAAGAAAAAATATCAAGAAAAGATATTTTGTCAAATGCCGCCTGGAAGAAGGATACAAAGCTTGTCATCTCATTTTGATGAACATTAATGTAAGAGCCAAACATTGCCACTCCACCGGTATAGCACATAAGCAATGGTATCATAAATGTGGTAGCCAATACCCGGCTCACTACTAAAAATTTAAAAGGGTTTACTGCTGATACTTCCATAGCGTCTATCTGCTCCGTTACCTTCATGGAGCCAAGTTCTGCGCCAATGTTAGAACCAACTTTTCCTGCAGCAATTAGTGCTGTTACCAACGGGGCAAGGGCCCTTACAATGGCAATAGCCACCAGAGAAGGTAACCATGATGCCGCACCAAATTCTGATAATGACGGGCGTGATTGCTTTGTAAAAACAAGCCCCGTAATAAAGCCTGTAAGCGTAATAAGAAAGAGAGATTTATAACCGACTTCATAGCATTGCTTAATTATTTCTTTGAATTCATAAGGTGGCTTAAATACTTCTTTAAAAAATCTTATTACAAACTGGAATGCACTATTCAGATCAAGAAAAAAACTGTCAATCTTTGACGTAATCAAATGTTGCCTGGGTGTTTTTGAAATCATATTTATTCAATATAACGGGAAAAAATTTTCTAAAGATATTGTAAATGAAAGTGCAAAGATGAATAAAGTAATAAGAAACTTTTGAAGTTTTTTCTTTTTTTAATTCAATAAGGGATTTGAACATTTGATCAAATATTTGTAAACAAGTAGAAAATATTCAACAGTATTCAATGCCATATAAGTAAATCGCGCTTACCGATATATTTAATCCGTTTAAAGAAATTGAAGGCATGTGTTTTGTTGATTTATTTAAAAAAATTAAAATGCTAAATAAATTATTTGCTTTTTTACTGATGTCCACATTCACGATAATTGTAAGTTGTAAATCAACGCGTATTAATAATATTTCCAGCAGCAATACTGATACAATTATTAAAACTGCTGTTCAATCAATCGACCTGCCTGCACCCTATGCGACACCATCGGTACGAAACAATTCAAAAGTTATTGGATGGCCCGGGAATAAAACACCCATTGCCCCTCCCGGTTTCAAGGTTACTACTTTTGCTGATGGCCTGGATAATCCTAGGTGGATGTATGTAGCTCCCAATGGAGATATTTTTGTTTCTGAAGCTAATACAATAAGTGATGGCTTTGCTAAAACAACCGGCGACAGGGAAAAATCTAAAAGTAAAAACAGCATTCTCTTATTAAGAGATGCAGACCATGATGGTATTCCCGAGATGAAAAAAGTTTTTATGACTGGCTTAAACCGGCCCTTCGGAATGTTGATAATGAACAACTTGTTTTATGTTGCCAATACAGATGCATTATTGGTTTTCCCTTATGAAGAAAGCCAGACAGAAATTACAACACCTGGTAAAAAAATTCTTGATCTCCCGGCCGGTGGATATAATAATCACTGGACAAGAAATTTACTGGCCAGCCGTGATGGTTCCAAAATTTATGTGACGGTAGGCTCTGGTAGCAATGTTGCAGAACATGGAATAGACAATGAAATACGAAGAGCAGATATTCTTGAAATAAATCCTGATGGAAGTGGTGAAAGAATTTATGCAAGTGGCCTTAGAAACCCGATAGGGCTTGGATGGGCGCCTGGGACCAATATTTTGTGGACAGCAGTAAATGAAAGAGATGCACTCGGCGATGACCTTGTTCCCGATTATACAACCAGTGTAAAGGAAGGTGGATTTTACGGATGGCCTTATGCCTATTTTGGTAAGAATGAAGATCCGAGGCGAAAAGGTGAGCGGCCTGATCTTGTTAGTAAAACGCTTGTTCCCGATGTGCCGTTGGGTGCACACACGGCTTCGCTGGGAATTGCTTTTGATGAGAAAAATTATTTTAATCCTAAGTATAACGGTGGGCTTTTTGTTGCACAGCATGGATCGTGGAACCGAAGTAAGCTTTCAGGATATAAGGTAGTATTCGTTCCTTTTGAAAATGGGAAACCTTCCGGGCCAATGCAGGATTTTTTAACAGGTTTTATTGCTGATGAAGGCAGCAGCAGCGTGTATGGAAGACCGGTAGGTGTTGTGTTTACTACTGATGGATCTTTGCTGGTAACAGATGATGCAAGTGACAGGATATGGAGAGTGACAAAGGAAAAAAACTAATCATAAAAATCTTGTTGCAGTTAAAGATTCGGTTATTTCCCAAAGTTTTTTTGCATTTGTTGCGGTTACAATTTTATCTTTTGTCTTTGTAATTTTTTTATTCTTAAAATATTCACCGCTGACTTTTCCGCCTTCCGGTGATGTTGCAAGATAAATTGTTGTTTGAGCGCCTTTTTCCGGAGTAGTAAAAAAATATTTTCCAGCCTTAAATAAAAATCCCGCAAAGCCATCAGAGTTTTGACCAAAGCCTGTACTAACAACACCAGGATGAACAGCGTTTGTAGAAATATCAAACCTGTTTTCTTTCATGCGCATGTCAAGTTCTTTAGTAAACAGAAGGTTGTACAATTTAGAATTTGCATAAGCTTTGATGGATGAATAACCTTGCTTTAATTGTATATTTTCAAAATCAGGCTTTGCAATATTATATACATCCGATGAAAGATTAATGATACGTGCGTCGTCACTATTTTTTATCAAATCGAAAAGTAATGCAGTTAATAAAAATGGGCCAAGATGATTAGTTGCTAAAGTGAGCTCGTTACCATCAATAGATTCTTTTCTTTTATTACCTAAAATTAATCCTGCATTATTTATTAAAATATCAATCTTATCATAAGTGGCATTTATTTGTTCAGCAACCTTTCGCACATCCTCTAATGATGAAAGATCAGCGATAAAAACATCAACATTGTTATGGCTGCATTCAGAAATAATTTCGTTTTTCGTTGCTAATGCTTTTTGTTCATTCCGTGCAATTAAAATAATATCGGCGCCCGTTTTAGCAAGCTGTATTGCTGTAACTTTTCCTATCCCTGAAGTTGCACCAGTTATTAGAATGATTTTGCCTTGCATGATTGTTATTTAGACGTAATGAAAAATGAGCCTTTATTCAAAGCGTTTAAACTGTCTGAGGTGTGTAGCTACTAAGAACATATTTTATATTTAAAAGGATTATCAAGTGACCTGATACCTTCTAAAAATGCCTGCAGAAAAATGATCTGCAGTCATTGTAAAATGGTTTAAAATTAAAATTAAAACCAGCTCCCTGCCCACTTTTCATTTGTATCCTTATTAATCTTTCTTCTCCTTCTTGCAGCCTGTCCACGATGAATAAACATAGTAACCAGCATTAATGGCATAAACAGAAATGTTAATGGTGGAATGCCCAACATAGAAATCCATTTTCCACCAAATTGCCTGCGCATGGGCCGTCTTAATCTTTCTGCAATCAGGTACATGCTTGGTACCATTATTAATGTCATGAAGAATGCAAAGGCAAGTCCGAATATAATAGTCCATGAAAGAGGCTTCCAGAATTGATTACTATCTCCTCCAAAAAATATGTGTGGGTTGAGATCAGAAAATAACGTAACAAAATTAATATTGAAACCAATTGCAAGTGGAATTAACGCAAGTATTGCAGCGAGTGCAGTAAGCATTACAGGAATGATCCTTGTTTTACCGGCCTTTATAACGGCTTCCCTGGTCTTCATTCCACGTCCACGCAATTCATCCGCAAATTCAATCACCAATATTCCATTCTTTACCACAATACCTGCAAGGCCAACAATACCAATGCCTGTCATTACTACGGAGACTTCCATACCTGTGATTCCAAATCCAAGAAGCACACCTATGATACTAAATATAATTTCGGTTAAAATTATTACTGATTTACTTACTGAATTAAACTGCAATACCAAAATTAAAAGTATCAGCATAAGTGCTATAAGTAGTGCTTTAAAAAGGAAAGCGCCAGTCTCTGCCTGCTGAGCTCCTTCACCGGTTTGAGTTATAGTTACTCCTTCACCTTTTTTAGTAAACTCATTTAATGCAGCTGTGATTTTTTCGTTTACATCTGTCGGCGTAAAGCCTGTAAGTACATTTGAAAATAAAGTAATCACGCGTTTTACATTTTTTCTTTTGATGCTTCCGTAAGTACTTGTATAATCAACATCAACCAAAGTGCTTATAGGAATTTGTTTTATCTTACCCTGGTCAGCCTGGTCCCGGAATACAATATTCATGTTGAGTAATTCTGTGAGGCTTTGACGTTGTACCTCAGTATTTCTTAGCTGTATTTTATATTCATCTTCACCATCTTTTATTTTAGAAACTTCACGGCCAAATAAAGCTGTACGCAATTGTTGGCCTATTTGAGAAGTAGAAACACCTGCTGTTAATGCTCTCTCACGGTTAACCTTAAGCGTCACTTCAGGGTTTGTGAGATCCACATCCATTTTTAATTCTTCAACTCCCGGTATTTGAAGACTATCCATATAATATTTTAAAGACTTAGCTGTAGAAGTAAGCTTATCGAAATCCTCACTCTGTACCTCGATATTTATCGGCGGATCTGTTGGGGGGCCACCATTTTCCTGGTCTACTGCAATTTGCGCACCCGGTATTCCTCTTACGGCATTCCTTATAGAATCAAGATAGGGCCTTGTAGCTTTTCCATGTCGTTTTTCATATTCAACAAATGAAACCTGTATCCGGCCAAGGTTTGGCTGCGTGCTTCGATCGCCACTACTCGGGTCTGATGCGCCTACTGCCACATTTGAAATAATACTTTCAACAATTGGGTTAGGAGTTCCGCTTGGCTCAATAACTTTAGTAACCCTTTTTTCAAGTGTCTTGGTTATTGAATCAGTATAATCCACACTGGTACCAACCGGCATTTTCAAATAGACATAAATAAAATTAGGATCGCCTTTAGGAAAGAAAACTACAGGAACCTTCCTTGCAGCAAAAAACATAACTGAAAGAATAAGTAATCCGAAGGTTCCGAGCAAAAGCCAAACCGGTTTCCATCCATTGAGCGCCCATCTTAGCAAAGTTTCATAGCGGCGCATAATTGATGGCAATACATTATTCTGAAATTTATGTATCCACCCATCAAACACATAAGTATTTAAGATAACCAGCAAAGAAAATAGGATAAGAATATTGCCTAAAAATGGTATATGCAGTACATCGAAAATAATACCTGCGCCAAGCAATATCCATACAATGGGACGTTTGAATACATCTGATTTCCTTTTAGTGCCATGTTCGGAATGGTTCATAAAATCAACTGCAAACACCGGGTTCATAATAAATGCTACCACCAGTGACGCGGTTAATGTAAATATGAGCATCGTAGGAAGATAGATCATAAACTTCCCAATAATTCCCGGCCAGAAAAGTAAAGGGAAAAACGGTGCAAGTGTAGTAAGTGTTCCTGATAAAACGGGCACAAAAACCTCTCCGGCAGCCATTTTTGCTGAGTCAACTGCAGAAAGCTTTCCTTTATTTTCCACAAAAATCCTGTGTGTATTTTCAATTACTACTATAGCATCATCAACAATAATTCCAAGGCCAAAGAGCAATGCGAAGAGCACCATAAAATTTAAAGTAACATCAGAGCCTGTGATTAAAGCTGCGGCGGGTAAAAACAAAAACGCAACGAACATACTTAGCGGCACTGATAGCGCCACAAAGAATGCATTGGTCACTCCCATGAAAAACATCAGTATAAGTAATACCAAAATAAATCCGATGGCTATAGAATTTACAAGGTCGTTAAAAGAAGTTCTTGTGGAACGGCTGGAATCGCCCGTGATTACTACTTTTAAATTCGAAGGGAATATATTG
>DASYOM010000126.1:0-19817 GCA_036007765.1 Chitinophagaceae bacterium
TTTCGACGCAAGTAATAATGCTTTTTTCAAAGCAATTGATTATGCTGAGGCATGCGGGGCATTAAGATTGAAATCCGTTTCTCTTAATAATATAGGAGATAATTTCCTGAGCTTAAGGAATTATGAAAAGTGCAGGGAATATACCAACCAGGCTATCCCGGTTAATATGGAGCTAAAGGCGAGCTGGGGCAGCCGGGGAGTTGCAATTAATTATGAGCTGTTATCACGTTGCGATTTTAATGAAAAATTATACAATAGTGCAAAGAAAAATCTTGAGAAGGGAATGCCTTATGCTTTAGCAGCAAATGAAAGTTATATTTTTTCACAGTATTATTTAGCTTTTGCAAAATTAAAAGCTGTTGATAATAACTCTGATTCTTCCAAATATTATTTTAATAAGGCAATTGCGGAAGCAAAATTGCAAAAAGATTTGAGGAATGAATTCCAGGCTTACCTGGGAGAAGCCCAATATTTAAAAAATTTGCTACCGGAAATAAAATTAAATCTTCTTGACAGTGCATTAAATATTGCAAAAAAAACACAGTATTACGAAGGGATCTCAAATGCTTCCGAACAAATATCAATTGTTTATGATCAAATCGGAATGACAGATTCTGCATTGAGTTATTTTCGCTTATACCGTGCAGGATTCGATTCGCTATTTTCTCAAAACACCAGTTTAAATTTAATTATTAACGAATCGGAATGGCTCGTGAAGAAGAAGGAAATTGAAAACAATCATTTATTAAAACTTTCGCAGCTACAAAAAAAACAAATCGTTTTTAAAAATGCTTTGCTATTAGCTTCTGTTATTCTTCTTTTTCTTATAATCGTTGCAGCTTTTTTTATAAATAAATCAATCCAATCCAAAAAGAAAAGAGCTGAATTTCTTTTCAAACAAAAAATTGCCGAGTCACAAATACAATCGCTGCGTGCGCAAATGAATCCCCATTTTATTTTCAACAGCCTTAACAGTATTGAAAATTTTATGATGCGGAATGAAAAAAGAAAAGCCAGTGATTACATGCACAAATTCGCATTGCTCATAAGAACAATATTAGAGAGCAGCCGTAATGAATTAACTACGGTGTTGCTGGATCTGGAAGCTTTAAAGTTATATATTGATCTTGAGCAGATGCGTTTTCATAATAAGTTTTGTTACCAGGAAAATATAGATCCTGACCTTCTTAGAGGAGATTATAATGTTCCCTCATTACTAATACAACCGTATGTGGAAAATGCAATTGTACATGGAATGGCACATAGCGACAGGACTGATTTAAAATTAACAGTTTCTGCCTCTCTCGAGGATGATTATATAAAATATGTAATAAAGGATAATGGAATAGGCAGAAGCCAGGCCGCAGATTATAATAAACTTAATAAACTACGACATAAAAGTGTGGGCCTCAAAATTACTGAAGACCGTATTCATTTATATAACCAGGAGCACAATGCCAAGGGGTATGTAAAAATTTCAGACCTTCTAGACTTAAATAATAAACCTTCCGGCACGCGGGTTGAAGTAAAAATAAAAGCGACATAAATGGAAAAAATAAAAGCAATCCTGATAGATGATGAACTCAACAGCCTGCAAAATCTGCAAAAAAAACTGGAAGGATTTTGCCCCGATATTGACATCATTGCTGTATCTCAAAAACCGGAAGAAGGTATTTTGCTAATAAGGCAGCACAACCCAGACGTTGTGTTTCTTGATATTGAAATGCCCAGAATGAGTGGATTTAGAATGCTTGAAGAACTGGGCGAGTACGATTTTGAAATCATTTTTACAACAGCTTACAATCACTATTCCATAGATGCGATCCGGATAAGCGCCTTTGATTATCTCGTAAAGCCGATTGGGATAGAAGATCTGCAGAAAGCTGTTGAGAGACTGAAGAAAACAAACGATATACAAACAAAAGAAAAAATAGATATCTTAAAAAAATCACTAAGCGACAATAAAAGCCAGGAAGATAAAATTGCTATTTCAACATCGGAAGGAATTGAATTCATCACAATAAAAAATATTCTTCACATAGAATCAAAATCCAATTACAGCAAAATTTATTTACCTGAGAATAAAACCCTCACGGTATCAAAAATTCTAAAAGATTTTGAAGAGATGCTAGTCCCTTACAATTTTTACCGCATACACAATTCTCATCTCATAAATCTCAATTATATCAAAAAGTATATGCGCAGTAAAGGAGGCCATGTAATGTTACAGGATGGAACTCTTATAGACATTTCACGGCGTAAAAAAGAAGAGTTTTTAAAAATGATAAGCGGTTAGTAGAATGGGCAATGGACAATTAACAATGGATAATGAACACCTGATACCTGATACCACGCACCCTGCTACTTTTCTTCAATAAACCAACTGATGCGTTTGCTTTATAATTCCCATTACAAAAATACTTTGCACATGGCCCATGTTTTCAATCTGGCTTAATTTGTTTACGTGAAAATCATAATAAGTATTCATGTCTTCACAAGCAACTTTTAACATAAAATCAAATTCCCCCGAAATGCTAAAACATTCCACCACTTCATTTAATTCATGTATGGTTTTAATAAATTTTATGCCTGCATTTTTACTGTGCTGTTGAAGAGAAACATAACATATCACAATAAGGCCCTTTTTCACTTTTGTATGATCTACCAATGTTGCATACTGTTTAATCACGCCGGAATCTTCCATTCTCTTTATTCGTTCATGAACCGGTGTCGTGCTCAGATGAATTTTCCCTGATATTTCTTTTATTGTGATCCTCGCATTTTCTTGCAATAGCCTCAATATTGAAAGGTCTTTTTCATCTAAGGCAATTTCAGAAATTGACATTTTTTCTTTTTTCTGAACTTTTAACATGATAGTTTGCTTGTTTATTCTTTCTTATTAATGAATATAGTTCTTTTATCCTGAACTTTTAATCGTTAGCATGAATTTATCCTGCGTTTCTGTAAATTTGTTTCTTTTAAAAAAATAATTATTATGTCAACAATTACAAAAAATGCTATTGACTTCAACCTTAAAAATAAGGTTAAAGATATGAGCCTTTCTGAATGGGGCCGTAAAGAAATTAAACTTGCCGAGGCCGAAATGCCTGGCCTTATGTCCCTAAGAAAAGAATTTGGAAAAGACAAACCTCTCAAAGGTGCACGCATCGCTGGTTGCCTTCACATGACTATTCAAACTGCCGTACTTATTGAAACTTTAATTGAATTGGGCGCAGAGGTTAAATGGAGCTCGTGTAATATATTTTCCACGCAGGACCAGGCTGCTGCTGCTGTTGCTGCAGAGGGCATTGGCGTATTTGCATGGAAAGGCCAAACACAAGAGGAAAGTGACTGGTGTATTGAGCAGACATTATTTTTTGGCAGCGAAGATCGCCCCTTGAATATGATACTTGATGATGGTGGTGATCTTACTAATATGGTTTTTGATCAGTATCCTGAGTTGATACATCATGTAAAAGGATTGTCAGAAGAAACCACTACTGGCGTTCATCGGCTGTATGAAAGAATGGAACATGGCACTTTACCCATTCCTGCTATCAATATTAATGATTCTGTTACCAAATCTAAATTTGATAATAAATATGGTTGCAAAGAAAGTCTTGTTGATGCAATAAGAAGAGCAACCGACATAATGATGGCTGGAAAGGTGGCAGTTGTAGGCGGATATGGTGATGTAGGTAAAGGTTCCGCTGCAAGCCTGCGTGGTGCAGGTGCAAGAGTGATTGTTACAGAGATTGATCCTATTTGTGCTTTACAGGCTGCAATGGACGGTTATGAAGTCAAAAAAATGATTGATGCCGTAAAAGAAGCAGATATTATTGTTACTGCTTCCGGATGCCGCGACCTGATAAGAAAAGAACATTTTCTAGCAATGAAAGACAAGGCTATCGTTTGTAACATCGGCCACTTCGATATTGAAATTGATATTGCATGGCTCAATCAAAATTATGGTCATACAAAAGATACAATCAAGCCTCAGGTTGATATGTATACTCTTGAGGGGAAAGATATTATTGTATTGGCAGAGGGACGGCTGGTGAATTTAGGATGTGCTACAGGCCACCCGAGTTTTGTAATGAGCAATTCATTCACTAACCAGGTTCTTGCACAATTGGAATTATGGTTACACACCGGTAAGTATGAGAATAAAGTGTATGTACTTCCAAAGCATCTGGATGAAAAAGTTGCCCGCCTGCACTTAAGCAAAATTGGAGTTGAACTGGAGGAACTTACTTCTGACCAAAGCAAATATTTAGGAATTTCAAAGGAAGGCCCTTATAAGCCTGAGACGTACAGGTATTAATTAACTCATTTTGATTGTATTTGGTTAAAATAGAATATCTTTCAGTTAGTGATATTTAAATGTGAATTAGTTGTTAAGCTTATACTTTCAAAAAAAAAGTTGATTTATTTAAACTAAAACGAACTTAATATTGTTATAACCTTGGATTTTGCATCGAAAAACTATGTTACAAAAATTCCGTTATAAAATTCATGAAATCAAATCATAACCTTAAAAACAGATAAAATGAGAACAGGAAGGCCACGAGAAAGAGCTATTACATTAAGAGACGGTTTTTATATAGAAATTTATAACTCCCCTGATGGTAAAGGCTTAAAATTAAGAAGTGAAAGTGAAGAGGCAATGGAAATCGCCGCAAAACAATATTCAAGATTTAAGAAGGTAGTTATTCTTGGAGAATATAAGAATGGTGTAAAGCTAGTTGAACAAAATGCCTGATTAAATAGAATCTTTTTGATTGTCAATTTAGATTTAGCTAAAGATTTTCTATATCCCGGTACTGTTTAAAAACTTGGATAAAATTTAGATTTGCAAACCCACTTTGTTTGAGTGGGTTTTTTTTTATTATTGTCAATAACGATTCTGGTAATATTATTCCTCTTTAACCATAATTATATTGAAAGAGAAAATTTGAATAAGCAAAATAATTCTAAATTTAATCCGCTAGTGTTTGAATAGGCAGTATGCGGATTCCAGGCCTAAATCATATTAATCCCTATCTCCGCTGTATCATCGGTCGCAAAAATTTAATGCACTTATTCCACATGCAATAAATCTAAATCCCTAAATTTACTCTCAAATAAATTTGAGTATGATTGATGAAAAAGAATGCAAAGATGAAAAGGCTTCCCTGCATCATGCCCGCAGAAATTTTCTTAAGCAATCTTCTCTTTTAACAGCTCTCGCTATCGCGCCGCCAGCATTGATCCATGCTGCCGGAAATAAGCTGGATGAAAAAGCTGCTGAATATTTTGAACAACAATCCCTGCAACTTGAAATAAATGGAATAGAGCACCAGATTAGTATAGAGCCACGTGTTACATTGCTCGATCTTTTGCGTGAGCAATTACATCTTACGGGTACTAAAAAAGGTTGTGACTATGGGCAATGTGGTGCATGCACGGTGCATGTAAATGGTAAAAGAGTTTTATCATGTCTAAGCCTTGCTATTATGCAAAATAGAAAAAAAGTTACTACCATTGAAGGTTTAGCAGCTGGTGATAAGCTTCATCCAATGCAGGAGGCATTTATAAAGCACGATGGCTTTCAATGTGGCTATTGCACACCAGGACAGATCATGTCGGCAGTTGCGTGTGTGCGTGAAGGCCATGCTGATACCGACGATAATATCCGTGAATATATGAGTGGAAATATTTGCCGTTGCGGGGCATATCCTAATATTGTAGATGCCATTAAAGAAGTAAAAGAAAAAGGGGGCACCATATGATCAATTTCGATTATGTAAAAGTTTCTTCATCAAAATCAGCGATCGATGCATTAAACAGGGATGCAACTTCTCAATTCATTGCAGGCGGTACAAACCTTGTTGATTTGATGAAAAGAGGAGTAACTGCCCCACAAAAATTAATAGATATAACCAACCTTCCTTTAAAAAATATTGAAGAGGAGAATGGCATCATTCGCATTGGTGCATTAGCACTTAATAGTGAAGTAGCAGAAGATGAACTCATCATGAAAAAACTTCCTTTGCTCTCAATGGCTTTGAAAGCAGGAGCATCGCCGCAATTAAGAAATATGGCTACTACCGGAGGTAACATGATGCAACGCACCCGATGCCCTTATTTTTATGATACCACTATGCCTTGTAATAAAAGGCAACCTGGTACAGGCTGTGGCGCTTTGAAGGGCTATAATCGCATGCATGCTATTTTCGGTACAACAAACAATTGTATTGCAGTTCATCCGAGTGACATGTGTGTCGCACTTATTGCATTAGATGCAAAAGTTGTTATAAGTAATAAGATGGGAGATCGAAGGATTCACTTCGGGAATTTTCACCGGCTACCTGGAGATACTCCGCATTTAGACAATTCTCTCATGAAAGGGGAATTGATAACGTCGGTTGAAATTCCTGTGAATGATGCACTGGCAAAAAATTCGTTGTACATGAAAGTCCGTGACCGTGCATCTTACGCTTTTGCGTTAGTATCTGTTGCCGCAGCACTTGATATGGATGGGAATATAATGACGGACGTACGGCTGGCGATGGGCGGCGTTGCACACAAGCCATGGAGATTAACAACTGCAGAAAATTTTTTGAAAGGAAAAAATGCGTCGGAGGAAAATTTTAAACAGGCAGCTACTATTGCGATGAAAGGTGCAAAGGGCTATGGGCAGAACAATTTTAAATTAAAAATGGCTTACAACACGATTATCCAAACATTGAGAACAGCTTCAGGATTATCATAAAATTCAATTCTTGCCCCTCTTGTGTGGAGAGAAGTTGGGGTGAGGTTAGAATTTTTTGATTTTAAAATCAATTAATAGCAATGAAAGATTTAGACAGGGTTGACGGAAAAGCAAAAGTGACAGGAACTGCAAAATATGCTGCGGAATATGAATTTCCCGGCCTTGCTTATGGTGTGCTTGCATGCAGCACTATTGCAAATGGGACCATCATTGCAATGGATACCAAAAAAGCTGAGCAGGCTCCCGGTGTATTGGCTGTCATCACTCATCTGAATTTGCCAAAACCCCCTGGTTATAAACCTTCACCGGAAGATAAAAAATCGCCTGCTCCTAAAAAAGCTTACAAAGTATTTGCAGATAATATCATTCGCTTCAATGGCCAGCCTATAGCACTTATAATTGCTGATACATTTGAGAGAGCCGTATATGCAACCTCACTGGTAAAAGCACAATACAAAAAAGAAGAGCCGCATACCGATTTTAATAAAGAAAGAAAAATGGGTAAGTCATTAAAAGACGGCGATGATTTCAAAGACTATGTTCGTGGCGAGACCGAAGCTTATAGAAAAGCTCCGGTTATAATCGAGGCGGAATATAAAATACCTATTGAAGTGCACAATCCTATGGAAATGCATGCGGTCACAGTAGTTTGGGAGGGCGATGATAAAGTAACTGTATATGATAAGACACAGTCTCTGGCGGATGCCCAAAAAAACATTATGGACCTGTTTAATTTGCCCCAAAAAAACGTTCATATTATTTCGCATTATATCGGCGGGGCCTTTGGTTCCGCATTCAACTTTTGGCCACATACTGCTGCAGCAGTGATCGGGGCTAAAAAAATTGGAAAGCCATTAAAAGTTATGCTCAGCAGGGATCAGATGTTTACGTTGGTAGGTTACAGGCCGCAGGCCATACAGAAGCTTGGCATAGGAGCGAGAAAAGACGGAACACTTGTAGGTATTACGCATGAAGCAGATGCAATGACGGCATCCTATCAGACATTTACTGAAGGTATTGTAAATATTTCACGTACACTATATGCATGCCCGAATGTAAATACACGCTATAAAGTGTATCCATTGACCCTGAGCATTCCTACATGGATGCGTGGGCCGGGGGAAACTACCGGTACTTATGCACTGGAATGTGCCATAGATGAAATGGCTTATGCAGTTAACATGGATCCGCTTGCATTTCGGCTGCTTAATTATTCTGAAAATGATCCTGAAAATAATCGCCCGCACTCCAGCAAATTTTTGAAAGAAGCCTACCAGTTAGGTGCCGATGGAATAGGTTGGAAAGACAGGAACCCAAAACCAAGATCCATGAAAGAAGGTGATTTGCTGGCAGGATATGGTGTAGGTACAGGCGTGTTTATTGCATGGAGAGGTGGAGCATCAGTGGGTACAAAATTTACCAGCGATGGAACATTAATCCTGCAGACTGCTGTAACTGATATGGGACCTGGAACTGCCACTGCAATGACAAACCTTGCTTCACAAAAATTTGGTATTGCTCCGGATAAAATAAAATTTGAAATGGGCGATTCCAATCTGCCACCGGGAATTTTCCAGGGCGGTTCAGGTACTACATCTTCTCTCGGAACCACTGTAAATAATGCTGCCGTAACACTCAAGCAAAAATTAGTAGACATCGTTAAACAGACATCTGTTTTTCATACAGAAAAGATCCATGAGGTTGATTTAAAAGACCTGGTTTTTGAAAATGGCTTTATGATGTTGTCTTCAGAGCCGGAAAGAAAAATTAGCTATACAGAAGTGTTGAAGCTTGGAGGAGTACCAGAATTAAAATTCATTGAAAAAACGGAAGGTAGCAATGATAATAAATATACGAGTTATTCTTATTCAGCGCATTTTGTAAAAGTGCTTGTGAATCCTGCAACCGGCGCTGTTACAATAAATAAAGTAGTATCCGCTATTGATGCAGGAACTGTTGTGAATGAAAAAACAGCCCGGAGCCAGATCATTGGTGGCGTAATCGGGGGCATCGGAATGGCCCTGATGGAAGAAGGGGTAATAGATCATCGCTATGGAAGATGGGTGAATAATAATTTTGCTGATTATCATGTACCCGTAAATAAAGACGTACCTCATATTGAAGCGCTATTCGTAAATAAACCAGACCCGATACTTAATCCTATGGGATCAAAAGGTATCGGTGAAGTATCTATGATTGGTTTTCCTGCAGCAGTTGCCAATGCAGTTTATCATGCAACGGGTAAGCGTATCCGTGAGTTACCTATTACGCCGGATAAAATTGTCTGAATTAAGATTTTACCAGTTCCCCTTATTCCCGTAATTACCGTTACGTGCTTTTTGGAATATGTTGCAAAAACTTTCCAAATATTTCCTGTAAATCATTAGAGTAAAATATTCTGACCAACGCAGAATTATGATTATCTCTATAGTCTATTGCATTAAAAACTCAATCCCGGTTTATCCGTTCTTGAATCAAAAGTCGCGACTCCTATCAGTTCATCAGAACGGCCAACGAATGATTTATAATAAACTAAAATGGTGTAAAGATTTTCAGTTTCATAATAATTCCCATCAAACTCGCTTTTAATGGAAAGATTGTCTTTATCAATTCCTACATAATTATAGTCATAATAGCCTTGCTTCATAAAGAGGTGAGTTTCATACACACCTTTATCGGCATTGAATATCATTTTAAGGCTATCGGCATAATTGTAATTGGTCAACTGCCCGAAAAGATAAATATCATTTTTGGGATAGGCTACGCCGTTAGGAGGAACAAAAGTAAAATGCACGGTTGCATAATCAGCTTCCCAAAATGGGTTTAATCCGCGTATGGCTTCTATTGAATACATACCATTGAAATCACGGTAATATACATACCGCTGCGCTCCTCTTGGGCCGTCTGGGCGTACATATATATCAGTAGAGTTCTTTTTATAGTCTGCAGTTAAAACCCTGTCACTTTGCAAATGGAAATCTCTCAGGTCAAGCCACCGCCATTCCTTTCCCCCTCCAAAAACCGCTTTATCGGGTGAATTAAATTCGAGAACATTTCCCCTGATAAATGTAGGCGCAAGATTTTTTACTGCATTGTCCCACCTGTAATTTTGAAGCACAACCACTTTCACCTGCTGCGGATTAAATGATTCAAGAACTTTTGCGTCTACAGTAAACTGTATTCGCTGGTGTGTACGAAAATATTCCGGTGCAAAGGGCTGCACCACCTTTGCAAGTATAGCGGCCTTGTTATCAACAACCATTAATCTTTTTGTAAAAGCCAGCTTCGAACTATCTCCATCCAGGTAAACCTTTAAAATATAATTTCCTGATTTTATTGGGTAGCTGCTCCTGTCCGGTATCACAGCCTGGTAATGCGTATAACGGGTATAGGCTATAGAAGAATAACGGTAATTTGTAATTCTCATTTGTGTGAATCCTTTGAGGTAGTCGAACTGGCTAAGGTTTACAGGAGTCCAGTCATTATTACAAAGCTGGTACGTGTAATAATAATATTTTACATCAGCGTCCATATCATCAAAATGTAATTCCACCTGGTCGCCACTTGAAAGATTTATAACGGGAAGGCTTAGTTGATTTCCATAGCTGTACAGCTTCGCAGTCTTTATATTATTTACGTAAATACTATCAGGAGACTGGGCATAAATAAATGGAGATGAAATAAGGAGGCAAGTAATTTGAATGAAAATAAAAACACAGTTTCTTAATGAATTCATTTAAATGTTTTAAAAAAAATTAGTTTTACAAGATACCAAATTTAAGGGGTTTGAATGTTTCATATTTTATTGCAAAGCGCATAGCTTTCAACAGGCAAAAAACTTTTTCACGTTTTATAATTGGGCTGGCAATTACCGCTACCATGATAAGCGTAGCAGTAATGATAGTTGCATTAAGCTTTGTTAATGGTTTCCAAAAAGTAATAAGCAATAAGGTCTTCAGCTTTTGGGGCCATATACGCGTACAGCAAACTGTGGTTGCACAGGCAAACATTGCTGAAGAATCCCCTATTGAAAGAAACGATACCTTAGAACATTTTCTTCGCACCGTTCCCGATGTGAAAAGTGTGGAACGCTATGCCACAAAATCTGCTATTATCAGGTATAAGGATGATATTGAAAGCGTGCTGATGAAGGGCATTGATAGTAGTTTTGATTTTAATCGTATCAATTCATTTTTAACAAAGGGTAAATGGATATCATTTGCCGACAGTGGTTATAGTAAAGACATAAATATCTCGCAATATGCAGCCAGCCAACTTGAGGCTAATGTGAATGATAGTGTGATCATACTCTTTATACAAAGTGATGGTACCCAGCGGGCACGCAAATTAAAAATTGCCGGGATTTTCAAAACGGGAATAGATGAGTATGATCATAATTTTTGCCTTGGGGATATTAAACTGATCCAGCGCCTTAATGACTGGTCCCCTGGAGAAATAGGAGGATATGAAATATTTTTAAATGACTATAAGAAAACAGATTCAGTAAATAATTTCATCTTTGACTCTGATGCTTTACCAGGTAGATGGTACAGTAAAACTATGCAGGAAATATATCCAAATATTTTTGACTGGCTCAATCTGCAAGGTAGAATTAAAAGTATTCTACTGGGGATAATGATGGTGGTTGCCGTAGTAAATCTTATCACCTGCCTCATTATTCTTGTACTTGAAAGAACAAGAATGACGGGAATTTTAAAAGCGCTTGGCGCAAAAAATTTTACTATTCAAAAAATATTTATTTATAACACTTCGATCATTGCAATCAGCGGGATCATTGCCGGAACATTGCTGGGACTAGGAATTTGTTTTCTCCAGGAAAAAACAGGATTTATTAAATTGGATGAAGAAGCCTATTTTATGGATGTCGCCCATGCTAATGTGGTATGGTGGCAGGTTGTTGCTGTTGATGCTGCAACACTGGCTGTATGCTTTTTGATGCTGATCATTCCTTCTTTGTTGATAAGAAAAATACAGCCCGTAAAGGCGATCGAGTTTAGGTAGCCTCACCCCAGCTCCTCTCTAAGGAGAGAGGGGAACTAACTTATTATTTCGCTTTCGGGAGTTAAGATATCATGTGTGATAAAATAATTCCAGTTGCAACTGCGGCGTTGAGTGACTCTGCGTTGCCGTATCGGGGGATTGTAATTTGATTTTTTGATATAGCTAATAATTCTTTGCTAATACCTTTTGATTCATTTCCAATCAATATAAATCCTTCCTCAAGACTCTTAAATTCTGAAACATTTTTTCCGGATAACGTCGCAGCGTAAATGCTAATATTTTTGTGAGATAAAAAAAAAGATTTAAGATCAGTGTACAATATGTTAACTCTTGCAAGGCTACCCATTGTTGACTGTATTACCTTTGGATTGTAACAATCAACACAATCTTCACTGCAGATAACGTTTTCGATTGCAAACCAATCCGCAATGCGAATGATAGTTCCTATATTTCCAGGATCACTTATACCATCAAGAGCCAAAGTTATTTTATTGCTTAGTTCTTGTTGTGTGTTTAAATCCTTTTTACTAAATACAGCAATAACTTTGTTCGGTGTTTTTAATAAAGACATTTTCTTTAATGAATTTTCATCAATTTCATAAATATTTGATACGGGAGTATTGAATAAACTCTTGTTTGATAAAAGCCATTCTTTTTCAGCGCAAACTATTTTACAGATAAAATTTTGAGAAGCTAATAACTCAGCAATTACCTTTGGCCCTTCTGCAATAAAAACGCCTTCTTCATCCCTATATTTTTTATGGCTTAAACTTTGAATATATTTGACGATCTTTTTGCTCAACATGGTTTTCTATTATGAATGGAATAATTCCCCCTATAAAATTTTCCTCATTTCTTGTTTTAATAGTTGTATTGGCCCTTACTTGCGGCTGCTCAAGCTCTAAAAAATATTCTGGATTTACGTTTGTACGAAAATATCAAAAAAATATCCCTTTTGTTTTTAAAAACAATATAAGCCTTAATGCAAATGATGTGAGCAGTGATGAAAGAGTGCTTATAAATTCCAGGCTTAATACTCAACTTGATGATAGTGCAAGAGTGAAAATAAAAGATGTTGCTTTCATATTGCACTACATCACCAGGCCTCCTGCTTTTGATACAAATTCCATCAGGCAATCAGCGGAAAACATGCGAACTTCTATGAGAAATATAGGGTATTATCATCCGGAGGTAACTTATGATTTTGATACTATTTTTCGTAAAAAAGACGGCCAGGAAAGAGTAATTATAGATTATAACGTGATTGCAGGGAAGAGGACACTTATTGATACGCTTGCATATCTTTTTGATCGGCCGGAGCTGGAACAACTTGCTATTTCATCAAAAAACGAATCTTTGCTGCAAAAAAATAACCCGGTTACAAAAAGTTCAGTACAGGATGAATCTAACCGGCTCGTCACTCTTTTTCGCAATAATGGTTATTATAAATTTACCGCTGATGAAATAAGGGTAACGGGTGATACCTCCATAGCAGCACTAACCTCTGTTGCTGAAGATCCTTTTGAACAATTGAGATTACTTGCAGAGGCAAATGAAAAAAGGGATAAACCAACTATAAGAATGGGATATCAATTAAACAATTCTCCTGATAGCACCAAGCTCGAAAAATATTATATCAACAATATTTATATTCTACCCGATTATAAACCTGGAGATGATTACCGGGATTCATCTCTGAAAGAGCATGTTTCAAAAAATTATATTACAAGATATCATGAAAAGCTTTTTAAATTTTATTTGCCAGCTAACAGCCTCCTCGCAAAAAAGGGGAAAGTATATCGCCAGGATGATTATTATAAAACGATAAATAATTTTTACAAACTGGGTGTTTGGGAAAGCCCTACTATAGATATAGCTGAAAAGAAAGATACTAACCAGATTGACCTAATTATAAAATTAATCCCGGTAAAAAAATATGCATTTGAGGGGAATATTGAGTTGAGTTATTCAGCGAACAATACGACCAGCAACATAACAGGAGCAAATTCAGGAAACCTGCTTGGTGTGGCAGGTAATCTAAGTGTTACTGACAGGAATCTTGCCAAGGAGGCAATAAGAATGACAAACTCCATAAGGGTCGGGGTTGAATTCAATACCTCCAAACGCAACAGTAGCGGTACTTTTATTAACTCCAATGAGATAACTTACAGTAACAACCTTCTCTTTCCTAAGTTCATTTTTCCTTTTAGTACATTTAACGGAAAAAATTTACTTACTAAACAATCTTTTATTAACACTAATCTTTCATTAGTAAACAGGATAGATTTTTTTAATCAGCAAATATTAAGCTTTGGATATGGCTTCAACTTTACTAACAATGAAAATCATATATGGAGCTTAAGGCTTTTTAATTTTGATTATCACCGGCTTTATAACAGGTCAGACAGTTTTAATATTACTTTAATGAAATATCCATTTCTGCGGTATTCATTTAATACAGCCCTTGTGATGGGAGCAGGCATAAGTTATAAGAATGCACATGTAAATCCAAAAAATCCGAAAATAATAAGCACGCTGAAAGCAAATCTTGAAGAGTCCGGATTGCCCTATGGCTTGCTGAAGCTTTCCAATAAAAATTCACAGGATGGAAATTTTTTTAATAAATATTTAAAGGAATTTATTAAAACGGATATAGAATATACTTACACAATTAACCATCCTAAATCGGCAATCGCTTTTCGCGCATTTGCCGGGGTAGGCATTCCTTTTTCAAAGAACGATACGACGCTCCCTTTCTTTAAACAATATTTTGGAGGTGGCCCCAACAGCATGCGCGGCTGGCCCGTGAGAGGTATTGGAGTAGGTGGCCAGGCACTTGCGCCTTATATAAACAATGCATTGTTTAATGATCGCACCGGTGATATTCAACTGGAAGGAAATGTAGAATATCGCTTTAACGTAGCGCCTCTTTTTTCAAATGCTATTTTTTTTAAAATGGCATTATTTGCAGATGTAGGCAATATTTGGAATTTTAAAAATACCAAACCAGATGGAAGCCCCGATACTACTCAATTCAAGTTTCAAAATTTGTATAAACAATTGGGAGTGTCATCCGGTGTTGGCTTTCGGTTTGACTTTAGTTATTTTCTTTTAAGATTTGATGTGGGATTTCGTTTCAAGCGCCCGGATATTTTAAAAAATGACGGCTGGCAAATACCTGGCGTAACACTCAAGCATCTCTTTGGAACCGGGGATGAAAACAGGCAATGGCGGTACGAGAATTTTAATGCAACTATAGGTATTGATTACCCGTTTTAGAAAAAACTTATTTATTTTTAATTGTTGACTTAACAATTATCCTGAAATGTGCAAAACATATGCAAAAAGAAATTTGTTTTAAGTTAATTAAGCGTTTATTAATTTTGAAATATGGAATTCAGTTGATAGCTTTGCAACAGTCATTTTATACCTAAGTTAAAACTACCTTCACCTCCTCTTTCTTTGCCAAAGAATCTCATTAATTATCCGACACCTTATTTAAATTTTAAAAATTAGTGAAAAGATCTGTTTTTCTTTTCATCATAATTCAGAAAGATTGGAAGTGAACAAGTGTGAACTGAATTTAAATTTTTAATAAAATTTCCCCTGATATTGAAAAACCAATTTTAAGGTGCTGTAATCGGCACCTTTTTTTATTTAAAATCCAGTTCTAACACATGAATTCGTAAATTCCTTTACTTTAATAACTTAAACCTTATGTACGGATCTTTCCATATTTGCTTTTAAATATTTTTCTTATTGGTATTTGTATCACCTTTTTTTTCATTTTTAAAACTGCCATTAGCCCGCTAATACTTGTTTTTTTGCCATTGAAACAGGTATTATGCCATTCAATGTACTATGTATTGCATAGAACATGCTTTTAACTATATCTTTGTTATGTAAATAACATTAAAACAATTTAAAAATCAAACAATGAAAACAGTTATTAATAATGAACCAACAGAACAAAGGTTAGAATTCTTTACCCGTATTTTATATTCTTTTCAGGTACTTGTACTAGGCATTACTATCCCTGTATTATTCTTTTAGGTGTATCAACGAGGCAAGATCAAAAGAAAGCGAAAGAAACTGAAACGGGAATTTCAGCTAACAGTTCAAAATTAATCGCAGGATCAACCGTTCATCTATTCGGAAATAAAATCTAAGGTTACTAGCGATCTTAATAAAAGAACATGAAAAAATCCTTTTTAATTTTCGCACTATCATTTTCAGCTATTATAGCAACAGCTCAATGCGACAAAGATGTAACATAGTTTTCCGGCAAAGCAGAGTTTCTTGACTCTGCCGGAAAAGTTGAACGGAACAAACAAGGAAAGTGGTTGTAAAAAAATCAAAAACAAATACTCTTCTTAGTCATAATGATGACGGCAATGATGTGTTAAGTGGAGAAGTAACTGGTCTGGCCTGAAAATGAAGTGAGCCGAAGACAACTTTTAATACGCCTTTCGCAGATCACAGCGGAGAGATAAAAGAAGCAAACGTAAGCATAGAAGGGATAAAAGGCAAAATGGTAATCCCGATTCACTTTAAAGAATGGGGGAAAACGCTGAGGGTTGAACCTGATAGCTATGATACAGTGAATAAATAATTCATGTAGGCTGTGGTCATTGCTAAATTTTCGTAATGGCGTAAAGCCTAAAAAAAATCAGTTTCTATTCAAGAACAAAACGGTACCCAATTCCCTTGATAGTGAGTATTTCCAAATTTGGATCTGCCTTAAGGTAACCTCGTAATTTAGTTATATATACGTCCAGGTTTCTGCTGTTGAAAAAATTATCATTACCCCACAGCAGGTTAAGTATTTCACGGCGATCAATAAGCTTATCTTTATTGAAGTAAAGAATTTTCAATAATTCTGCTTCTTTATAAGAGAGCTTTTTTTCTTTTTCACCACTCGTCAACAATTGCTTTGCCGTAAAAAAATTATACTTACCTAATTTAATCACTTCTTTATTTTCTATAAAATTTTTTCCCCTGTCGTTCCTAAGCGCATTTTCAATTCTTACTATTAATTCTTCCATACTAAACGGCTTCCTGATGTAATCATTTCCGCCAAGTTTAAAACCTTTTATAAGATCTTCGATTTGTGATTTTGCAGTGAGAAAAAGAATGGGAACATTGGAACCGGTTTCTCTAATTTCTTCCGCGATTTTAAATCCGCTTTTATTGGGCAACATTACATCAAGCACACAAATATCAGGAGTGCAGGATTTAAAAAGTTCCATTGCCATTGCTCCGTCTTCCTCCATATAAATTTCGAAGTTCCTGCTCTCAAGGCTTTCCTTCACAATCTTGCCGAGAAAGCCCTCGTCCTCCATATACAAAATTTTTATACTCATAATTTAAAACTAAATTTTCTCATCCCCTGTTGTTATCATAATAGATTGTTGCAGCTTCTGCAAAAGGAATTTTAATTTTAAAAGTGCTTCCCCTGTTCAGTTCACTTTCTACCTCAACGAAACCCTGGTGCCGTTGTATGATATGATTTACATAACTTAAGCCCAGCCCATAGCCTTTTGCATTTTGCGTATCTTCCGCGGGAACACGAAAAAATTTTTCAAAAATTTTATGTGTGTATTCGCTGGCAATTCCAATTCCATTATCAATTACCCGAAATTCCAAATATTGCGTTTGATCAAGGACGTGCACCACAATCTGTGAATTTTCTTTGCTGTATTTTAATGCATTATCAAGCAGGTTATAGATTACACTTGTCATGTGCAACTTATCTGCATCAATAATAAAATTTTTACCGGATAATTTTATTTCAAAAGATGCGTGCTGCTTTTCAAACTGTAATTTCATAGAGGCCATCACTTCCTTAAATAACTGCACTATATCAAAGCCCTCTTTTTCTAAAGTGATTTCTTTTTTTTCAAACATCGAAATCTTTAAAACTTTATCAACCAATAAACTTAACCGTTGCAGTTCTGAAGCTGAAATATCCAGGTATTCTTTTGTGCGGGAAGGATCATATAAAGCGCCGAAATTCTGAAGTGCTTCTATGGCAACATTCACAGTTGCAATAGGAGTCTTGAGCTCGTGTGTAATATTGCTTATGAATTCATTTTTAATATCCGACAAGCGTTGTTGCGCAATTAAATTTCTATACAGAAATAAAAATGAAACGCTAACAAGCGCAACCAGCAAAAGGGATAACAAGATTTGCAGCCGGATACTTTTAAATATAACGAGTCGTGGGCTTTCAAATGCAGCTTTATATCCAATCAATCCAAAAAGCCCCACAGGCACAATACCCGTACAAAAAGCAGTATTGCATTTGCTAGTATCATAAGATATATTGATTTTTGAAATCGTGAAGGGAATGTCAATATTGGCTTTTGAAAGCTCATGCTTAAAAGAACCGATTATAACGTGTAAAGGAATTGAATCATAAAGTTGGCTACTGTCTTTTATTGACCTCGTGAAGGTGGGGCCTACGCCTCCCCTCCTGATAAAAACATTATTCCGTATAAAAGAGTCTTTTATAACCAAGCCTTGCTTGATTGTGGTATCTGCATTATGATCAATTGTAATTATGATACTTTTTTTATTCCCTATTAGGTGCCCTGTATCATTAATTCTTTTTTTTAGAACATTCATCATATCAACAGTGAAAAGGTTTTCTCCGGGCAATCCATTAAAAAGCGAATCTTTTTCGAATCTGTCAACCTGCAACTTGTATAAAGTTTCTCGAAATACTACATCAGTATTTTTTTGAATGCTGTTGTATTTATCATTGTATATAGTCATCAGCCAATAAACCTGGAAACAAACAATCACAAATGTGCTCAATAACATTAATGCTCTTGCAGTGCGAAGCTTTTTCATGCTGAACCAAATTTACCGGTTTAAAATAATGCTTTATTTCTTCATTAACCTTAATTAACATTAATGAAATGATACTTAACCTTTTTGAAAAACCGGAAAAGATATTTTTGAAAAAAAAATTATGAAAAAAAAAATATTTGGAATGATCGCAATAATGTTATTCCAGGCAGCCGGCGCACAAATAAAAGAAGGCAAAATTATATATGAACAAAAGATCGACATGCACAGGCGAATGCAGGATGAACAGATGAAAGCGATGATCCCACAATTCCGTACTTCAAAATATGAATTGAATTTTGCAGACAATCAATCCATTTATAAAATCCAGGAAGAGGAACCTGATATATCCGAAAACACAGGGCACGGAAATGTTATGATGAAATTTGCCGGAGCCAATGCTGAATATTATAAAAATTTCTCAACCCAAAAACAAGTTGAAAAAAGAGAGCTTGCTGATAAAGACTATGTTATTGAAGACTCACTGCGTCACATTAGCTGGAAACTGGAAGATGAAACAAAAACTGTATTGGGATACAATTGCAAAAAGGCCAGCGGCAAAACAGAAAGAGGCAGCGATGTTATAGCATGGTACACTGAAGAAATACAAATGTCTTCAGGGCCTGAAAGTTTTAATGGCTTACCAGGTATGATCCTGCAGGTAGATATTAATAAAAAAGAATTTCTTATAACAGCAGTGAATTTAGAAAAGACTGCCGATAAAAAAGAACTGAAGGTGCCTTCTAAAGGGAAAAAAATTAGTCCTTCGGATTTTGCAAAATTGCAGAAGGATCTTTTTGGAAATCAATCAGGCCCTGTGATAAGAATTAATAACAATTAATCAATTATCATCAATTATCATCAACTATCTAAAGCCTCTCTCGCGAGGTTTTTTTATGCCTGCAGTTTTCTGTTTAGAATAGCAACTTTAGATTGAGTAATAGATTTAAAGCGGCAGCTTTAATAAGTACATCATCGATAATTTGATTACTTATGTAATCATAATGATAAATCAGAAAATCTCAGCAATTTTTTCTTCCACAAATCAAACTAAAATTGAAACAGCCATGTAGAAACACAGCCGTAAAAATTAAAATATGCGAATGAGAAAATCAAAAAGTACGTATCACAGCCTTTGTCCCGTTATTGCTTGATTTCGACAGGCTGTATGTAAAACTTACCATATAAT